>CAZFCR010000012.1:0-20523 GCA_964517305.1 uncultured Akkermansia sp. | reverse complement strand
TCTGGTCGGCCAACCGCCATGACAGCCTCACCCAGAGAGAAAAAAAGATCTTTAAAATGATTGATACCATTCAGTCGCTTCCGGTTTACCAGACCTGGGTGGACGTGTTTTACCTGCTGGTGGCGGGCTACAAGAAAGTGAACAATTTTGAGATCGGCCCTTATTCAAACCTTGTTTCGTACAACCGGGTGGAAGGCTTAAGGCTTCGTTTCGGCGGCCGCACAAGTGATATTTTCAGCAAATGGTATGAGCTGAGTGGGTATGTGGCTTATGGTATGGCTGACGAAGAATGGAAATACGCACTTGGATTCAAAAGTTTTATCACCAAAAAACCTTCGCGGCAAATCGTGGGCATGAATTTCAGAAGCGATTACGAAATCCTTGGTCAGAGCACGAATGGTTTTTCGCAGGACAATGTACTTGCATCGTTTTTCCGTACCAATCCTTTAACCAATCTTACGCGGGTGGCCAGCACCGAGGCCTGGTACCAGCGCGAATGGTTTCCCGGACTCATTACCAAAGCTTCTTTGATAGGGCGGGAGTTTACGCCCCTGGGCACTAACCACTATTATTATCTGCAAAGAGACGGAACTGTAGGAGAACGCGAAACCGTGAACAATACAGAGGCGCGTTTAAACGTACGTTTTGCATGGAAAGAAAAATACGTGGGCGAAGGATTTTCGCGGGTTTCCATCGGCACCACCTTTCCTGTTTTACAGGTTAATTACGTGAAATCGTTGCAGAACGCTTTTAAAGGCGAGTACGATTATCACAAACTGGTGCTTAATGTCAGCGACCGGATCCGCATTACGCCGATACTTGGTTATACAGATTTCATCATCGAAGGCGGAAAGATCTGGGGAACCGTGCCTTACCTGCTGATGGAACTGCATGGCGGCAACGAAACATACCTTTACGATTACATGGCTTTTAACATGATGAACTACTATGAGTTTGCCAGCGACCAGTTCATTTCTGCCGGTATTTTCCATCACTTCGAGGGTTTGTTTTTAAATAAAATTCCGCTTCTCAGGAAATTAAAATGGCGCGAAGTAGCCACATTTAAAGGCGTTTGGGGCACTGTTGACGCGAGAAACAGAAGTACTTTGTTATTTCCGTCCACCCTTCAGGAACTGAATAAAGGACCATATACAGAAGCGAGCATTGGCATTGAAAATATTCTGAAGGTATTCCGCATCGATGCCTTCTGGCGGCTGAGTTACCGGAGAGAAACGGTGCCGGCCAATTTTGGTTTAAAGTTTGGATTCCAGTTAATGTTGTAAACATGATTTTAAGAAGCGAGAACCTCGTAAAAAAATACAAGAGCCGCACTGTCGCCAACAATGTGTCGGTTCAGGTGCAGCAGGGCGAGATTGTTGGTCTGCTGGGCCCCAATGGCGCGGGCAAGACCACTTCTTTTTACATGATCGTGGGCATGGTGAAACCCAACAGCGGGAAGATCTTTCTGGATGATCTGGAGATCACCAAAGAACCCATGTACCGGCGGGCGCAGCTGGGCATTGGTTATTTGCCGCAGGAAGCCTCGGTGTTCAGGAAACTCAGCA
The DNA here is from genome assembly GCA_964517305.1 of uncultured Akkermansia sp. Classification (GTDB taxonomy): domain Bacteria; phylum Bacteroidota; class Bacteroidia; order B-17B0; family Aurantibacillaceae; genus Aurantibacillus. The sequence goes on along the minus strand of CAZFCR010000012.1, from coordinate 18,958 downwards.
TTGAAGACAACCTTTACGCGATCCTTGAGATGACGAAACTCACAAAAAAGGAACAGTCCATGAAAGTGGAATCGCTGCTTGATGAATTTGCCTTACACCATGTACGGAAAAATCTGGGCGATCAGTTGAGCGGGGGTGAACGCAGAAGAACCGAGATTGCGCGGGCCCTGGCCACCGATCCTAAATTTATTTTGCTCGACGAACCATTTGCCGGAGTGGATCCCATTGCTGTGGAAGACATACAGCTGGTGGTGAGAAAACTCAAGGAAAAAAACATCGGCATCCTGATCACAGATCACAACGTACACGAAACGCTGAGCATTACCGACAGGGCTTACCTGCTTTATTCGGGAAGCGTGATCAAAAGCGGCACAGCAGAAGAACTCGCAAGTGACGAACAGGTGCGTCGCGTTTATCTTGGTCAGAATTTTGAGCTGAGGAAATAACTCAGATCTTTTCGAAGATCAGTTTCTTTTTATTAAAGTCAGCTGCCGCGTTGATCACATCTTTAAAGGCAGGATAAATCTCAAGCGGATATTCAATCACCTGGTAATCTTCGTAAACTGAAAGCAATAGTTTGTTGCCCTTGATTTCATATCCGGAGCGGAACGTGGCCACGTCTTTGCCATCGAGCTTACAGATCGTTTCGGTTTTAAGATCGTCGGCGTTGGTAATCCGGTAACCTTCCGGAATGTTGATCTCAATGTTTCTTTTAAAATAATGTGTGTAGGTAATGTGACCGGGGATGGTGCGTTTTTCTTCTTCATACAATTCGCTCTGGGGGCCAATGAGCAAACCCACTTTAAAAAGAAATTTGTTTCCCGCATTTTCAAGAAAATCATTCTGATCGGCCGTGTAGCTTACTGTGAACGGTTTTCTAAACAGTTCTTCCTCGCCGGTGTTTTCAACTTTCAGGTCTTTAACGCCTTCGCTGTTTTCTGACAAATAATAGTTTTCGTGGATCTCTTTTTTCTGTTCTTCGGTGAGGTAGCGGTACACAGGCTGAATGTAATAGGCCGAGTAGCCGTGCAGGATCTGCCTGACATCCAGCTTTACCGAACCTTCATTAAAATCGAGCGCCGCTTTCAGTTCAAGATTATGATACGAGTCTTTGTAACCGGAAGCCGGTATAAATTTTGTTTTTGCCGTTGAGGTAGCAGTTTCTCCCAGTACCAGTTCTTTGATAAAAAGTCCTTCGCTGCTCACATTGTAAGGATTAGGGAATCCGGGCCGGCTGTATACGTTAACCGGCGACACATATAAATCAAGACCCGGGAAAAAAATAAGAAAATCTTTTGTATACACATACGATGCGAACTTCGGATCAAAACGAATGTCGGTTCTGTCGCAACCCAGAACGAGTTCAAAAGGAATCTCCATTAGTTTGAGAGCGCCAACATAAAATCTGACAGCGTTGAGCTCCGACATTTTTTTATGCTCTGTGGATTTTACAAAGTCTGATTCAGAATAATTTTCACTGAGTTCAACTTCGTTTTTGAGCCAGGTGTCGAGAGCATTCAATTTGGCAAGCGCATTGTCGTGTTTGCCGATCTTTGTGGTTTTAAGCACCTTTTCAATTGCTTTTGTTTCGGCCTTTTCGAAAACATAATAGGTGGTGTAAAATTCGCGTGAGATCACATCCCAGGTCCAGATCCTTGAATTTTTTTTATCGGTGTTAAATGCCAGCTGAAAAAGGAATGCCCGGTAGTTGGCCTTGTCGGCCGCGTATTTTTTTGCGCTCGTGGCGGGAACATCCTTTTGTTCGAGTATCAGGTGGTTTTTTTCTTTCACACTGGTGTCTGACCTGAATTCAGGCAAACCATTGTAACTTTTTGTGTCGAACACGAGATTTTTCGGAGAGATGATCCTGTTCTCGTAGTGGCGTGTGGGATAACGGTTCTGCGCATACACATACGCGTAGGGTACAAATTTTTTCTTGTTGGTGTAAATGATCTCCACGTCACAGCCGGGCTCTACGCCGTCTACCGCGAATATTTTATATGGTCCTGCGCCTTCAAGGTTGTCTACCGATTTTACAGTGGCTTCGTTAAAATTGATCACCTTGTTGTCGGCTGTGACGCACCTTGCTTTCAGTTTTACCTGAAGAAGGGTGTTGTGGAGCGGCATGTAGCCTTTGTTTACAGCGTCAACAGCTTTAATGCTGTTCACATGGTAAATGTAATGCAGCGTTTCATAAATGTAGGCCTGACCCTGGTTGTCGTAAGCCACTTCGTGAAATTTTTTATCGGCGATGATCACCAGTTCGGCTGATTTTTCTGATTCCAGGGGCTGGTGCACTTTGGGTTCTTTTTCCCAGTCGTATGATTCGTGGAAAAATGAGTTTTGTGCGCAGGCAAAACTGCCAAGCAGGAGAAGGGTTTTAAATAACAGAACGTGTTTCATTTTTTTGGTGTGTTGATGAGTGATACAACTCCTGATTTATTTTTTTTATAATTACTTATTATGTGGTCAAATGTTTTGAGGTTTCCGCCATCAATGATCGGTTCATCTATCCTGATCTCGTTTCTGAACTCAACCGCTTTTGAAGATCCCGCAAAGGTTTTGGTGAACCGTGCCACCGTGTTGGCTTCTTTCCCGCTGTCGGGTATAAAATCAACGGCGTAGGTTTCCGGTAATTGTAACTGAACGGTTAGCCGGTTTACCGAGCGGTAATAGAAGTGAATCGGCGTCTGGCGTTTGCCGATGCTCAGCCGGTCGAAATAATCGGAAAGAAAATTGAGATTCAGAAAAAGATGGTTTTTATCTTCGCTCACATAATCGCGGATACTGAACTGGTAAGCCAATAACAGGGGATCTTTTGTGTTTTTCTGAACAACATAGAACGTATCGAGCCGGAATTTATTATTGCCTTTTTCAAGAACGCCTTTTAAAATTTCTTTCTGGCTGTCGTACGATTTTTTTTCAAGCAGGTTCACCATGTGAATTTTTTCATAACCGGTAAGTGAATAAATGCCGTTTCCTTTTATCTGCCTGTCGGGTTGGATGCTGATGTTCACGCTGTCGTGCTCAACCGTTGATTCCGCCGGTAACCAGGGCACACGGGCCAGCAGAAAACTGTCCTTACTGATGCCGATCAAACCCTGTTTTCCCTGAATCATGGAAGTGGGAAGCCCGAACGGATAATTTTTTCCGGTTGCATCCAGGAAAATGGTATCCTGTTTGCTGATGTAAGTGGCGATGAGGTGGTTGGCGCAAAAGGGAGCCGGGAAATCTGAAAAGTCGTAAGGAATGTCGCGTGTGCCGATCCAGGTGGGATACACTGGCAGACCTGCTATTTTCGACATCTGAACAATGAGGTTGGCCATGTCCTTACAATCGCCGAAACGCTGTTTGCAAACTACCGGGGCCTGCCTTGGAATGTAGCCGCCAAGACCGTCCTCGTATGCGAGGTAAGCGATCTTTGACTGCACCCAATAATAGATGTTTTTTAATTTCCCCAATTCGTTTGTTTCGCCCTGAGTGAGAGAATCTGTCAGTTTTTTCAGATCATCGTTTACATTCACATCAACGTCTTTTACGAGGTGGCTGTACCAGGCGTATAGATTTTCAAGCGTACCTGATACTTCTACCGTTGAATCTTTGAGTTGGTAATTTTTAATGGCCATCAGAATGTAACTGGCCTTGTATTTAAACGCCGGTTCTAGATATTCTTCCTTTAGCGGAACAATCGAATCGAGGGACCAGCTCAGGGTAGTGCTGCGTTTGGTGCTGTCCTTCCGTGTTCGGATGCCCAGCTGCTGGTTATCGAAGGTTTTGATGTTGAGTTGAAGGCCATTTGTAGGATAAGTGACCGAATAGCTCGCTTTGATCACGGGCGAATAGTCACTCAGGAAAAACATGCCGAAAAATCGGTGTTCGCGGTACTCCTCGTCGTAATCGATGGATACGATGTCACCTTCTTTCGCTTCCGGAAAATTCACATAATAGAACTGATCGTCGCCGTAAAAAATATCTGAACTGTTGTGTTCAGAGCGAAGTTCGATGTTGCGGAGTTTTTGTTTTTTGTAGCCTTTACCATCCCATACCTGCATTGAAGCCTGCACGTGCATCACCCTGATGAAACTGCTGTTGCGGATCTTCCGCTTGCGCACCGTGTTATGGTTGCTGTTAAGTATCAGCAGTTCTTCGTGGTGGTGCTGAATCACAGAGAGCGCCCCGGATCGTATTTCCATTTTTACATCGGCAACCTTGTTCAGAAACACAAATGACTCCTGCGGGTAGGTTTTCCGGAAATAAGCCATGTCCGGACCCTGAGCCTGTGCGACCTGGCATAACAAGATTAAAAGGCCGGCAAACAGGTTTGGCAGCGGGAAATAAATTTTACTGAACTTGAATCGGAAGGCCATTGTAGTAGAATACTGATTGAATAATTTTTCCATTAGGATCGTAATAACGGCTCCAGCCGTGGAGTTCGCCGTTGACATACATTTTTTCAGATCTTTTTTTTCCGGTTTCGTAAAAATTTTCGGATAAACCCTGTTCCTGTCCGTAATCAAACTGAGCCCTGGATTTTAATTTACCATTTGAGAACCAGGATTTTGATTCGCCGTGCTGTGAGTCATAATAAAAACCGGTTTCATCCATCAGGTTGCCATTGGCGTAGTACATGGTGCGTTTTCCGTTGAGGTCGCCGTTGGTATAGGTGGTTTCAATTGATTTTTTTCCGTTGCGGTAGAAACCAACAATCTTCGAATCGCCTGTTTCAAGCTGACGGGCAGGCAACAACTCACCTTTTGTATCAAGATATGAATAACCCACCATCAGGTCGTTGTGAAAATAACGTTTGAGCATCAGTTCACCTGTGTTGTCGTACAGGTCTGATTCTCCTTCCACGTCGCCACGTAGGTAATTGACCTTCCTGTACACTTTTCCGTTTTCAAAATAGCTGAAACATTCGCCGTGGAAGTTGCCGTCTTCGTAATTATAATTGGTTTGAATTTTCCCATAGTCGTCATACACTTTTTCAGCGCCGTTTTTATTGTTGTTAAAAAAGCTGATGTCGTTAACAAGGGTGCCAAGTACATTGTATTCAAGATATCTGCCTTCTTTCCTGCCTTTCTGATATTCCACTTTTGATTCTTGTTTTTTGCCTGGAAAAAAAGTGTGGGTCACGCCTTCAGGATAATCTTTTACAAAGTGTTTTACATACACCACATCGCCCGCCATGGTTTTTTTTTCGATGGTGCCGGTTCCTCCGGGAAGATCAATGTTCTGTGATACGGCGCCGGTTGTATCGTGGTAAACCAGTTTTACCAGGCAACTTTCGCGGTACAGGTCTTCGTTGTGTATTCTGCCTTTTACATCATAATATTCATTCCAGCCGTCGAGTTCGTTTTCAGTATAATAAACCTTGCCCGACAAAGTGCCATCGCGGTACCAGGTTTTCCAGTAACCAGTGTTGTTGTTGTTCACAATTTCGCCTTCGGTTTGCAATTGCCCGTTTTTATAAAAGGCGCGGTAAGTGCCGTTTTCATTGCCGGCCGTGTAGTGGCGTTCGATATGCACTTTACCATTCGCATAGTATTCGGTGTATTTGCCGTCATATTGTCCCTCCTTGTAGTTGGCTTCACGGAAGAGTACCCCATAACTGTTGTAGTCTTTCCACGGTCCTTCAAGCTCTCCGTCGCTTACCTTGCCTTCGCGCCGTTTAATACCGTTGGGATGGTAAAGCACCACGCTGAAGTTCTTACCGTTGATCTTGTTGTCACAGATCTTTTCACCGTTTTTCCGGTAAGCCCGGTATTCCATCAGCTTGCCTTTTTTATGTACGTATTCCTGCCATAAAACACCGTCGTCTGAGTACATTTTAGAAGTGCCGTTGATCTTGTTGTTGCTGTAATATTCAACTGTTTCAGTTTTGCCGTTTTCAAAATACTCGGTCGATTCGCCTTCGAGCTCTCCGTTGTTGTTATAGGTTTGCTGTTTTTTTAATTTTCCGTTAGGATGGTAATATTTCCACACGCCAACCGGTTTGTTCCTGATGTAACTGCCCTCGGTTTCAAGGGTATTGTCTTTGTTATTGTAAAAAGTTTTTGAAAAACCTTCGCGGTTGCCTTCAGTGAAAGTGGCGGTCTGGTATTTTTTACCATTGTCAAAATATTCAACGAGGTCGCCGCTGATCACGTCGTTTTCATTATTGATACTGTAACGGAGCGTGCCGTTGCGGTGATAATAGGTTTGTTTGCCGCTTATTTTACCTTGTTTAAAAGGGGTTACGGAATACAGGTTGCCGTTGGAATAATAGATCTTTTTTTCTCCATGTACCTGGTCGTTGGCAATGGGCGCTTCCACTTTCGGATTGTTGGTAGTATAAAAACTGCGGTATACTTTTTGGGCTCCATTTTCATATTCCACTTCCTCGCTGATGTCACCTGTGGCCTCGTAATATCGCCAGAGTCCGGTTTTATTAGCATTCACAAATTCTCCTTCGGCTTTTTTAATCCCATTGCGGTAATAATAGTTCCAGTAACCCTGGTTTTGTTCGTTGTCATTTTTTTTGCCCGCGGCTACTATCTGGTTATCGGCGTACCAGTGTGGAACAGTTTCGGTTTTTCCATTCAGGTTTTCCGGTGTTCTGGCCAGTTGTGAGCAGATGTAGTTATAGCCCCAGATCTCAAAACGGTCCACGTCGCTTTTATTTTTGGCAATCCATTTGTTTACTTTCTCCAGTTCCATGCCTTTGAGGGTATGGTACATAAAGGCTTCAATGTGCCCTGCCTTATTCAGTTCCGCAAAAAAGCGCCCATAAAAATCGTTGTAGAATCCTTTTACATCGGCGTATTTTCCTATGTTTTCAATAAGCACCTGCATCTGCTTCAGCATGTCGTATTCGAGCCGGGTGCGGGTTTTGAACTTCGACGACATGGCAAATTTGGAACGCAGTACGCTTTCGATCTCCGAAAAGTCGTTTTCCTGTTTCAGCAGTTTTACGGGCAGAATGGTGTCTGGCTCCAGTTCCAGTTTCGAAATTCTTTCCAGGTCAGTGACAATGGTTTTTGATTTTTTACTGCTTGGATCCACCACCAGGTAAAACTGAAAAGCGAGCATGCTGGCGGTAAGGTTATTGTTTCTGAAAGCAAGCAGCGCCAGCTGGTGGTGACTTGCGGCATGAAAAGGATTGACCTGCACTGATTTTACAAACAGATCAAACGCCGCGTTGTAGTTTTTTTCGAGCAGCCTGGCCACGCCGGCCTCATAATAAAAAAGATTGTATCGCGGATATTTTTCCCTGCCCTGTTCAAAGATTTTGTGTGCTTCGTCGTGCCTGCCCAGGTAATCTAAAAAATCACCTTTAAAAACAAGAATATTGGGGGTGTAGTCATTCTGAAGTTTGAGTAAATGGTCGCAGAGCTCAAGACCTTCTTTGTAACGTTTGGCCCCGAGCATTGATCCAAGTGCTTCCACCGAGGCAATGTAATAGTTGGAATCGTTCCGGTGAACTTTCTGAAATTCCGCGATGGCTTCATCGTATTTTTCTTCTTCATGCAGGGCAAAAGCCTTGCGAATGATCTCAGTAGAATTAGAGGTTTCTTTATCCTGCGCAAAAAGCACGGAAGAACAGAAGAATAACAATACGAGGCAGAGGCCTCTTGGGTGAAACTTGGTCATGGAATGGAGTTTTTTGGTGTGAGCGGGCAGGGTCAAGGCCTAAAGTAGGAATTTTTTTCTGAATGCCCGCCCGGGTTTGGCAAGGATTTTTATTCGTTTTAACTTGCCGGAAAAAACCTGATCATGACCATCTTCTTCGCCAGCGCCAATAAAAACAAGATCTCAGAAATTGCTGCGATGCTGCCCGAGCACATCCAGTTAAAAGGACTCGAAGACGCCGGGGTGACGGAGGAGATTCCTGAAACGGGTGAAACCATTCGTGAAAATTCTTTGTTAAAGGCGCAATATCTTTACGATGTGCTTTTGAAAAAGGGCATCAGCGCGGCGGTGTTTGCCGACGACAGTGGCCTGGAGGTGGAAGCGCTGCAAGGTGCCCCGGGCGTTTACAGCGCGCGTTACGCAGGTGTTCCTAAAAGCGACGAAAAAAACAACATCAAACTGCTTGCCGAATTAAAAAACAAACCACATCGCCGCGCACGGTTTGTAACGGTGATCACCTTTATTGATGCAGGACAGGTGAAATATTTTGAAGGAGAGGTTCAGGGCACCATTGCTTTTGAGCCAAGGGGCAACAATGGTTTTGGATACGATCCTTTATTTATTCCCCAGGGATACCGCTCCACGTTCGGTCAACTGGAGCCTTCAGTCAAAAAGGCAATCAGTCACCGTGCGGAGGCTGTAAAAAAATTGCTGAACTATATTGCTGGTCAGTATTGATTATTTGATCTCCCAGGCTTTCCAATCCATTTCCTCACCATTCAGAATGCCGAGGTAACTCACGTAGCGGGCTTCGCTGATCTCACCGTTCTCTACCGCTTCGAGCACCGCGCATTTTGGTTCGTTTACGTGGAGACAATTGTTGAAGCGGCAATCGTTCATGTATTTTCTGATCTCGGGAAAATAATGTCCTACCTCTTCTTTTTTCATTTCTACCAGACCAAGTTCTTTTATTCCCGGCGAGTCGATGATGCTGCCGCCAAAACTCAGTTCATGTAATTCGGCAAAGGTGGTGGTGTGCATGCCTTTTGAGTGGGCGGATGAGATCTCACCTGTTTTCAGATTCAGACCTGGTTCCAGCGCATTGATAAAAGTGGATTTACCCACGCCTGAATGTCCCGCTATCAGCGTCATCTGATCTTTGAATACGGATTTCAGCTGCTCAACTTCCTCTTTGTTGTAGCTGCTCACCTCATAACAGCTGTACCCGATCCCTGAATACAGATCCATGATTTCCTTCTGGATTTTTTTTTGTTCTTCGTCCAGCAGATCGCTTTTATTAAAAATGATTTTTGCCGGGATACCGTATGCTTCAGCGGTGATGAGGAAACGGTCGATAAAACCGAGGCTTGTGCGCGGCGATACCAGTGTTGCAATTAGCACGGCCTGGTCGAGGTTACTGGCCAGGATCTGCGCCTGTTTGCTGAGGTTGATGGATTTTCGGATGATGTAATTCCGGCGCGGATGAATGTTTTTTATCGAGGCTTCTCCATTGGTTTCGATCTCGAAGTCAACCTGGTCGCCCACAGCAATGGGATTAGTGGTCTTGCGTCCTTCGAGCCTGAGTTTGCCTTTTAATACACAGTCGTATGTGTTACCGCCTGATCTGACGAGGTAACGGCTTCCGGTTGATTTAATGACAAGGCCCTGCATGTTCTTATTTATCGCGCCCGCGGGCATCGTGGCATAAAAATAATATTAAAGTTTTTAAAAAACGTGTCTTTTTCCGCTTAGCGCTGTTTTTCAGGCCCTTCCGGCGATCAGAACGATTGTTAATGTTCGGAAAGTACAGGTATGGAACGGGGAATTCTTCGTAAATTGGCGACTTAATTTTCACACACAACAAGATTATGAAAGAAGTATATATCGTATCAGCAGTGCGCACGCCCATGGGCTCGTTTGGCGGAAGCCTTGCCGCAGTATCATCCACAAAACTGGGAGCTGCAGCCATTAAAGCCGCGCTAGAAAAAATAAACCTCGACGGCAAACTCGTTAACGAAGTGTTCATGGGATCTGTGCTGCAGGCCAACCTGGGTCAGGCACCTGCCCGCCAGGCCGCTAAATTCGCGGGTCTGCCTGACAGTGTTAACTGTACTACCGTAAATAAAGTATGCGCGAGTGGCATGAAATCTATTTCTCTTGCCGCGCAAAGCATCATGCTGGGCGATAACGACATCGTTGTAGCCGGTGGCATGGAAAGCATGAGCCAGGTACCTTATTATTTAGAGAACAACCGTTGGGGCGCAAAATATGGCAATGGCACTTTGGTAGATGGTTTGGCAAAAGACGGTTTAACCGATGTTTACAACAATTACCCGATGGGTAACTGCGCCGATGCCTGTGCTGCTGAATACAAATTCACACGCGAAGAGCAGGATGCTTTTGCAATTGAGTCTTACAAACGTTCGGCTGCTGCCTGGAGCGCGGGTAAATTCAAAGAGGAAGTGATCCCTGTAACCGTAAAAACCAAAAAGGGCGATGTTGAGTTTGCTGAAGACGAAGAATACAAAAATGTGAACTTTGAGAAGATCCCTGGTTTAAAACCTGTGTTTTCAAAAGAAGGAACAGTTACCGCGGCCAATGCCAGCACCATGAACGATGGCGCAGCTGCTGTGGTGCTGATGAGCCGTGAGAAAGCGGAAGAACTGGGCATCAAACCACTTGCAAGGATCGTTTCATACGCAGACGCTGAACAGGCACCGGAAAAATTTACAACCAGTCCGAGCATTGCGGTGCCTAAAGCTGTGAAAAAAGCTGGGCTTGAAATGAAAGACATTGCTTATTACGAACTGAACGAAGCTTTCAGCGTGGTAGGTCTGGCCAACATCAAATTAATGAACCTCGACGCTTCTAAAGTGAATGTGAACGGCGGCGCGGTTTCTCTGGGTCATCCCCTTGGTGCCAGCGGTGCCAGGATCATTGTAACCCTCATCAACGTGCTTAAACAGAACAAAGCGAAGTACGGTGCCGCGGGCATCTGTAACGGTGGCGGTGGCGCCAGCGCCATGGTGATCGAGAACATCTGAACCGTTTAATACACACCTTGTACTTTAAAACTTCAACCCCCGCGGTTGGAGTTTTTTATTTATTTTTGGGCCTCAAACTTTTCACACACCTAATCCGAATTTTCATGAGATCAACTGCTCTTACACAGAAACATATTTCCCTTGGCGCCAAAATGGTTCCTTTTGCCGGTTACAACATGCCTGTATCCTACACGGGCTTAAACGAAGAGCACCACACGGTTCGCAATGGCGTTGGGGTTTTTGATGTGAGTCACATGGGAGAGTTTATCCTTAAAGGCGAACACGCTTTGGATCTTATTCAGAAAGTGACCAGTAACGATGCATCTGTGCTTACCGACGGAAAAGCGCAATATTCATGTCTTCCGAACGAAAAAGGCGGCATCGTGGACGATCTCATCGTTTACAGGATCGATTCAAAAACATACATGCTGGTGGTAAACGCCAGTAACATTGATAAAGACTGGAACTGGATCAAACAGCACGACACCTGGAACGTTGACATGAAAAATATTTCTGACGACACTTCTTTGCTGGCGGTGCAAGGTCCTAAGGCCATGGAGACACTTCAGAAACTGACGGATGTAAAACTTGCGGAGATCCCGTATTACAGTTTTGTAAAAGGCCGTTTTAACGGGGTGGACAATGTGGTGATCAGCAATACAGGATACACCGGCGCGGGTGGATTTGAGTTGTATTTTGAAAACAGCCACGCCGATAAAATGTGGGATGGTATTTTTGAAGCAGGAAAAGAACACGGCATCAAACCGATTGGTCTGGGCGCACGCGATACCCTGCGCCTCGAAATGGGTTTTTGTCTTTACGGCAACGACATCGACGATACTACTTCCCCAATTGAAGCAGGTCTGGGCTGGATCACCAAGTTTACAAAAGATTTTACCAACCGCGCACAGATAGAAAAGCAGAAAACCGAGGGCGTGAGCCGCAAACTGGTTGGTTTTGAAATGATAGACCGCGGCATTCCCCGCCACGACTACCAGATTGCAGATGCAGAAGGCAACATCATTGGTAAGGTAACATCAGGCACACAATCGCCTACGCTTAACAAAGCCATTGGTCTCGGTTACGTTAACACGGCCTTTGCCAAAGGCGGAACTGATATTTTTATTATGATCAGGGATAAAGCCATCAAAGCCACGGTGTGCAAGATCCCTTTCATTAAAAAATAAAACATTTTTAAGGATTTTGTTGCGAAGCAAGAAATCACGTTAAAAAGTAAATTGCATACAAGTAAAAACTTATATATTTGATGCGCTGGTAAAAATGAAACGCCTGTTTTTTATATCTCTTTTGGTTTGTTCGTTAACAAGGACATCTGCTCAGAATTTTGAAATGCTGGGGAGTGATACCATTAATAAAACCGATGAGGCGGGAAAAAAACAGGGAAAGTGGGTGCTGTTCGGCAAACACAAGCCGGGCAGCTGTTACCAGAACGATCAGAAAGCGGAGGAAGGACGTTACGCCGATAACCGCAAAACAGGCAACTGGCTCGAATTTTATTGCAACGGAAAAATCAAGAACAAGATCACCTTTGTAAATGGCCGTCCTGATGGTTATGTGCAGATGTTCCATGATAACGGTAAGATCAGCGAAGAAGGCATCTGGAAAAACAACCGTTGGGTAGGCAATTATAAACTCTACTACGAGAACGGTGAAGTGCAGCACGAATTTGTGTTTAATGACCAGGGCAGAAGAGATGGTCCCCAGAAATATTACCACGAAAACGGTCAGCTGGCCATTGAAGGCAATTTCCAGAACGGCAAGGAAAGCGGACTGATCAAAGAATATTATGAGAACGGCGACATCAAAGCCGAAAAAAACTATAACGAAGGCGCGGTGGACCTGGCTTCGGTAAAAGAATTCACGCCTAAAAAGGCGCTCCCGAAAAAATCGGATAATCCCGCAGACAATGCGCCGGTATTAAAGATCCGTGAAGACGAAAAACCGAACGAAGCCGTAAAAGTGGCTAAAGGCCCGCTGATCCTGAACGGGGAACATACCCTTTACAACAAAAACAAACAGATCAGCAAAGCCGGTTTATTTAAAGACAACCGTTTTATGGATGGCAAGGCTTATTTCTACGATGAGAACGGCATCCTGCAGCGCATAGCGGTTTATAAGAACGGTCTTTACGTGGGTGATACCCAGGTGGAGAACTAACCGCCTTTCAGACTTTTGTTTAAAACCAAGCGGCAGGGCTCTATGTCGCCGAGTGGGTTTTTAATTCATGTTTTTATTATTGCGAAAAATTTGAGATTTGTTGTACACACGTTATCTTTATTTAGCTATTAGCGGAAACACCTGAAAGCGAAAAGAACGAATTTCATTTGCGGTTTTTTGGTATTGTTAAGTGTTAACTGATATTACTGAACGGTTCTTTTTACAAAACATTTGATGACCATGAATACAGCGGAGACCAGAATCTCGGTTCTTTATATTGACGATGAACAGAACAATCTTGTAGCGTTTGAATCTGCGTTTAGGAGAGATTTCGAAGTATTTACAGCCATCAACGCTGCTTCGGCTCTTACAGTAATGAATGCCCATGAAATACATGTTTTGATCACAGACCAGCGAATGCCAGGTGTTCCGGGGATTCAACTTTTGGAGGATGCTGTCAAACGGTTTCCAAACCAATCCAGGATATTGGTGACTGCTTATCCTGACAAAGAAGTACTTTCACTCGCCGTTCAAAACGGACAGATCTTCGATTATGTGCTGAAGCCATGGAATTATGATGAGTTTAAGGTTATCATGATTGAGGCCTACCAGGAACATTTGGAAAAAATCCAGACAGCCAGGGTACTAAAAGAAAAAGAAGACGATATCCGAAAGCTGGATGAAAGGATCAAAGGGATCATAACCTAATGATTTAGCCACGCTATAATTTCACATAAATCGTCGATTCTATTTTTTTTCCTATACGGTTGTTGGCTTTTTCATAATGCTTGACTTTCATTTCAAGTTCCAGATTTCTTTTTTCGATTTCAAGTAGCCGTTTACTCGTAAGCATTTTCATCAATTCACCCCAGTTATTATTGTCAGGATTGTGCATAAGGCCCATTGCCTGAAATTCTTTCAGTAGTCTCGACAAGGTGGGTGTGAGAACCGGCCGTGTAAATTCTTGAACAGGGATCTTAAAATGCGTGCAAATCTTTTTTATGATCTGAGCGTCGAAATTTTGTTTTCCGTTTTCCAATTCGCTTACCTGTCCTTGCGAGATACGAAGTTTTAATGCAATCCAGCTTTGCTTTTCATTGCCCCGAAGTTCCCGCAACTTATCGCCATACATCAGGTCCAGCAAATTCATAACGATCAATATTTGGTGTGCAATACCAAATTACCAAAAATCTCTGAAGGCGGCAATACTTCCAATCGGGAATATTATCACATAAATATCCTATCCGTAACGCACTTATTGTCAGTTTGTTTGCTAAGCAATAAATGGTTAGCAGACAGAAAGAATAATGTCTGACAGAATATATTTGGTCGTCTTTTGTTTGCTTGAATAATAACTTCTGAGATCCTTTGCAAGGGTCACAATCAACCCTAAACCCTCTAAAACCAAAGAAAATGAAAAAAACACTCATCACTCTTGGCCTGCTCGCAGGTTGCAGCTTGTTCACAAATGCCCAGTACTGGCATCATCTGTACCCCACAACAACAGGTTCAGGTCAAACAAACATTGTATCCACAGCGGTGCGAACGCAGGGCATTAGTGTTCCAAACGACCAGTACATCATTGGCTCGTACCAAACTTCAACAACTCCCGGCAAGTTTAACTTTGAAATTCGGCGCATCGATGAATCGGGCATATACTCTCTTGGAGGGCCACCCTATAATCACGTTTCTTTTTTTGATGGTTACGATGTTTATAAGGCAACTGTGGCAAACGGTTCTCCAAGTCTGCTCATGGACAATACCCATGGCATCAGCATTATCGAGACATTAAACGCTGGACCTTTTCCTATGGGTGCGAATGATCCACATTACGGAGTTGCCGGCACTGTAAGTGACCCTACTACCGGCAGCGGCTGTTTCTTTTTGCTTCTCAATGCCGATGGAGCCCCCGTAAACACTTTGTTTTTTGACTTTCCGCCAAGCGCCTCGAACCCGAGCAAGCCCCTTCTTTGTGAAGACGTGAATTTTCCTGGGGAGTTTTACATTTGCGGTTCCTTTTTTGACAGCAACGTGAACCAGAACATCATGTATGCATTGCGGGTGAATAGCGCTGGGATGCTCAACTGGTCGAACTTTTATGATTCAGGTGTCAGCCTGATTCCGTTTGGCATGGTTCAGTCACCTTTTAACACTTCGGAGCTAGTAGTAGTAGGGCTCAACGCTCCGGATGGCATTTTATTCCCTGGCAGGGGAATAGACGCGTTCTTTATGAAATTGGATCTAGGGATTTCCGGGGCAGTTGTTCCAGGATCGCTCCAGGTTTATGGCAATTCGGCTGAACAGCATTTTCAGTCCATAGCACCGGCATTTTCGCCCTGGTCTGGTAATGGCTTTGTAGTCGGTGGCTTGTCAGCGCCGGTGGGCGGCATAGGTAACTCCTGGATGCTGAAGCTGGACCAGTCTGGTAATCCCTTGTGGAATACCATGATCTCAGGTACTTCAGGTTCCAATCAGGGAATAACAGGCGTACTGGAGCGTTTGAATACCAATTCCGATTATGAGTATTATGGTGTGACCAGCGACGGCACTTCTCAAATGACCGTTTTTAAACTGGACCAAGCTGGGGCCTTGTGGACCAGCGGCGGTGCTTTAAACGAGTTTGAATACCTGGACGGCGGCGGTGCCCCGGCTTTTATCAGCATGATCAACACGGCTGGCTCACCTGCCGGTGAAGGCATACAGGTGTTCGGCACAGATGTAAGTGGCGGCACTTATTCACATTACATGGTAAAAGCACACTTTAACGGCTATTCCGGTAGCGGCACCTGCAATGAGGCAATCAATTCGATCAGTAATCAGGGTCCCGGGCCTAACAGCATCATCAACCCGGCTGTTCTTGTATCACCGGGTTTGAATGCTTATGGTGGCAGCGATTTTTATATTAACTGGACTTTTACCAGCGGTGACTTTTCTATAGTTTCTGTGGGCTGCACCGGGGCTTCGGGTAGTGGAAGCAATGCGCGTAGTATAAATGGAATAAATGAAAATAGCGTAAACGTTGATGCCAAAATTTTTCCTAACCCTTCCTCTGAGCGCCTTGAAATAGTTTTAAATGTAGAAAAGCAGGGCCTTGTTGAAGTGAAAGTGTTTAACTCGCTTGGAATGTGTGTAAAACAAGAAGAACAGTCTGTCATGTCTGGTAAATCAGCATTGGCACTTGACGTAGAAGATCTTCCGGAAGGCTTGTACACCCTCAATTGTTCAATGGCAGGAAAAGAGCAACAGAGTAAATTTATCATCAAACGGTAAAAGCACTATAGTATCCGATTAAAAGCAGTTCTATCCAAAGGACTGCTTTTTTGTTTTATTTTATCGGGTGGATTCCAGCGCAATTTGTATCTTTAATAAAAAAACGCAAGCTTTCATCACCCATGAAAAGGCTCTTCTGTTTAATATTCCTGCTTTTTTATTTGCAATCCCTGAAGGCGCAATTTGCCTGTCCGGATTCTTTAATTTATGGTATTTCCTGTGATGGATCCGGGCCTAATGCTTTTATCCGCGTTTACGACCCAAGGCTGCCACTTTCGCCCAATAATCCATCCCTTACCAACATTCCTACTGCAGGTAGTTCCAACGATTGCCGAGGTTTGGCTTTGCTGAATAACCTGAACAATGGACAACCTTCCCCAACCTTATATTCAACCATGCGGGTTGGCACCGGTACTTTGAGCAACGCGTATTATTGTTATTGGAACGGCTCTGGCTGGGTAAATACCTGGACATTGGTACCGCAACTTTGGAACTATGTAAATTATAGCATCGCAGGGTGTAACGATGCCCTTTTCAGTATGGCCTGGACGCCTGGGCCTAACGGTCCGCAGAGCAACTATAAAACGATTTATGCGAATTACGCCACCGGCACCGGGCTGGGTCCTGCGGCGCCTTTATTTACGGTAAGTTTCAATGCCTATGAGGACATCGTTACCGACTGCAACTGTAATATTTACCTTCTTTTTCCAGACGGACTGAGAAAATACGATCAGGGTGGCAACCTGCTGGCTTTTTACCAGGCCTATGGCCCTAACTTATCGCAGTCTTCGGGCAGTGGATTTAGCATAGTAGGCAACATTATTTATTCAAGTTTAGGAACAACGCTTACCTATTCGGCTGCCATCACCGGCAACAGTTATTCTTTTGCCCCGGTTAGCAATCTTATCTTTGCATCTTCTGACTGGGCCTCATGCCCTTTTTCGACCACGGTGAGCACCCAGGCTTCTGTTAATTCGGGCACCATCAGTTGTAATCCCTCTACGGTAAACCTGGCTGTGACAGCCACGCTGAGCCCCCTTAATTATTACTGGAGTGGTCCGGGCATAGGCACTTCGGTCCCCGGCTCCTCGGTAATGAACGTAAACGCCCCCGGCATTTATACCTGCACCATTACCCAGGATAACTGCGATTACAAACTGGCCACGGTGGTAAGTACCGTGGT
Organism: uncultured Akkermansia sp.; assembly: GCA_964517305.1. Classification (GTDB taxonomy): domain Bacteria; phylum Bacteroidota; class Bacteroidia; order B-17B0; family Aurantibacillaceae; genus Aurantibacillus. Next base: position 1,675 of record CAZFCR010000012.1, on the reverse strand, counting down.
GAGCAATACCACGGTGGTAACGCCGCAGGTTTTACAAGGCAATGCCCTTTGCCTGCAGCCCTTTATGAACCTTACGGCCTCGCTCAGCGCGGGCTCCTACAGTTACCAGTGGAACGGGCCGGCCATTGTGTCGGGCGCCAATACACCTACCATTACGCTGAACGGAACAGGGATTTATTCGCTCACTACTACCGATTTGAGCAATGGTTGTTCGGGATCAGTGGCCTCCAGTATTTTGCCGGTACCATTGCTCAGCCTTGGTATCAGCACACCCACGCTTTGTGTTCATTCCAGTGATGGAAAGAACAAGGCAGTATTGGATTATTCAGGCGCGAGTCAATATACCCTGCTGGTGAGTCCGGGTTTTTCGCTGCAGTTTTTGCCCGGCCAGCCTGTAGTGCTTTTCCAGACCCCGCCTTATCCCGGTGCCGGCGCCCCGGGCTCGGCCACCATCATTGGAAGCAATGGAGTTTGTACAGGCTCGGCCATTACAAATTTTAGTGTGCTGCCGGTTACTACCATTACCGCAATGCCCGGTAATACCAATGTTTGTAATGGCACCACACTGCAGCTGAAAGCTTCCGGCGCGGGGAGTTATACCTGGTTCCCGGCTGAGGAACTGAGTTTTGTAACTGAACAAATTGTGCGTACTACTGTAACAAACAGCATGACCATCTTTGTGCAGGGCACCGATCAATACGGATGTCTGACTGCGACCACCACCGTTCAGGTAGGCGTATTCCCCCCACATGAGGGAGAGCTTGAATACAAAAACCCTGTTTGCGCCGGGGAGTGCGCCGATTTTGTTTTTACACCCAAAAACCCCGGCGCTAATAAAATATATAGCAGCTGGAGCATAGGTAACAGTAAATACCGGGCTTCCAGTTTTAAGACCTGCTTTTCGGCAGGAGGGATCTATCCCATTAAAGGTATCCTCACAGACAGTATTAATGCCTGCAGCAATCCGGTTGATTATTCTATCACAGTGAATCCAAAACCAGAGGCTGATTTTTCTTTTCAACCCGCGCGTCCGGTTGAGAACATGGACGAGGTGTATTTTTATGATGCCTCCCAGGGCGACCGGCTCAATACACGGAACTGGCATGTATTAGATACAAAAGAACTGCAGGCGGGAAAGGAATCTTTTTCGCATCTGTTTTCCTCGGCAGGTTTGTACCCAGTTGCGCTCACGGTAAGAAACGAATGGAACTGTGCCGACACCATGGTTAAAACGCTGAAGATAGAAGAAGATTTTCTGTTTTATATCCCCAATACTTTTACACCCAATGATGACGGAAAAAACGATGTGTTTGTACCTGTTACCCGGGGCGTATCAAAATACAGCTTTAGTATTTTTGACCGTTGGGGCACACAGGTGTTTAACACCAACCAGACAGAAACGGGCTGGGACGGGAGCTTTAAAGGTCAGATCTGTCCTCAGGGCGTTTATACCTGGAAGATCAACCTGAGCACAAAATCCGGAACAACAAAAAACTATGCGGGGCATGTGATGGTGGTGAGGTAGTCTCCGAAGCAGAAACTCCCTTCGGTCGTTTCGCTTCGGAATTAGATCAATCGAAAAAGCCTCCCCGAAATAATCGAGAAGGCTTTTTCTGCTTCAGTGGAGAATACCGGAGTCGAACCGGTGACCTCTTGCATGCCATGCAAGCGCTCT
>CAZFCR010000011.1:0-20887 GCA_964517305.1 uncultured Akkermansia sp. | reverse complement strand
ATGTTCCCGGATCCTTACTTCTGTCAAAGTAGTCATTTGCAACATCAGTTCTATACTCAACCCTAAACTTGCTATTTAGATGCGCCTGTTTCGGTGTGTCGTGATTGTATTTCTTTGAAAGAGCAAAAATTGTAGGAAATTCTTTCCCTTCATATTCCTCTGTTTGAGATGCCCCACCCATATTAAACGGACTACTTAGCTTCATTCCTTGAACAAAAAGCCGGGAAAGGGTAGGTGACTTTTTTAAGATATCTTGAAGAATATCCGCTAAAGGTTGCTGGTCGGAAAGTTTCGATTCAATTTCCTCTTTTCTTCGCTTGTCTTTAAGAATTCCCAAACCTGGATGTTTTTTTAGCACGTCCTCCAATTCGTTCTCTATCTCCGTTTTAAGAGGACAAGTACTGAGTCTGTCCCGACTATTCATAAATAGATTTTCCCTTTCCCGGCCATCAATCTCAGAACAATCCAGGATCACCAGGATAGAATCTGCTAGATAGTTCATTCCAACACTTTTTCTGTTGAAAAAGGCTTTTGAAATATAACCATGAGTTTGGCCATTAATCGTAAATACAATGCCTTCATCCTTTGTAAACTTTTCGTGCTTGCCCTTTTTGAACGCATATATTGAATATTTCATTTTTTGACCACTAACCGTCATTGAGCCCGATGTTGGGAAATTTTCTTCAATGTTATCAGAACGGTCTTCATCAACGCGAACGGAAAGGCCGGAAAGAACAGTTTCAAAAGAATTGCCTGAATAGTTTTTTCTGCGTTCGTAAAGTTTGACCGGCAGAGCAATATGTGGCATTAAGACCGATAGCTTATTGTATAGGTCAAACAAAATGTTGGTTCGGAGGCCAGGCCCAATTTTGTATTCGAAAAATTTTATATAGGTACCCCATTGAAGATTCCTACCGTATGCCTCAGGATATGCACTTGGAAGGATAGGAAGTTCGTCTGCAGGAAAGAACAATATTTGATTGTGCGGAGCCAAGTATTTATAGTTTGAACTTCTTGCGCCTTGGCTTGGGTCATCACGTCTAATAACAGTAAAGCCCCAAAATTCTCTCATCGGATCACTTTCATGTTGAGCAATTGCCGGATTTCTTTTTGAAATTACCAACTGTATATTCTTTTCACCGCAAAATCGAAATACTCCTGTGCCGCCCATATTGAACTTACCTTGTACAAATGGGATTCGTAGCTTGTTAGACTTTCTAATTGATAAAATTGTATCGTGAAGTCTTGCAGGAGATTGCCCTTCTCCTTTGTCAAAGATTGCATAATTTGGATTTGTCTTTTGGCCTGTCGCCACAAAACCGATATTCTCTGCAAGCTTGCTGCGCTCTTGAGGAGAGATATTTGTCAATTTACCTTCAAAAATTTGGAAGTACTCAGAAAGAGCGTCCTTTATACTTTGTGGTGCTGTTTCACTGTCGGGTTTTATGTCTTTGCTTAAACACTCACCCATTAGCATTGCGTCTACGGAATTAATGATTTTTTCAACAATCGCAGACTCCGGCTTACTTTGTTGATTCCCGATTATTGAATAGTTGTTCTCATCATCACCAAAAAGTTGCCAGTTTTCGGGCCTATCCCAGTATTTCTCCCTTTTGAGAATTTCAATTACTTCTTCTTCGGTTTCACATTGTACCAGAGCTAAACATAAGTCTTTTAGTTGCATGGTGTATGTTTTTAATTATTATCTAAGTCGTCTTGGCATTGCCGGTAACTTCAATATTCCCGCCACTACCCAAATTTCAAACCCTTACATCCATTTACAACCACTTACAAACATTTGTAAGCATTTAAAAATCCTCAGCCAGTAAATTTCAGTATTTGTTCTTTTTCATTTCGGGTGCGTTAGCGTTGCTAAAGTATAAAAAAAATAATACACACAAGATCAATCTATTTGCCATTTACAAGGTCGGCAAAGGCTTTAACAAAACTATCTAAACGTTCCGCGGTTTTCGGGTCCGCTATTTTTCCTTTTTCATCCAATCTGGCCTTGATGTTTTCTATCAACAAAGTGGTTTTATCCGTCAACCGGGCCATGGCTGTTTGCATGATCAGCTGCAATTCTTCATGACCTTTTTGCCCATTGGCCGAGGCAGTGATCAGGCCACAGGGTTTATCTGAGAAAACAGTTGTGGCAATGCACCACTCTATCGCGTTTTTTAAACCCGCGGGAATACTGAACACGTATTCGGGTGTACAAATAATGATGCCATCCGATTTTTCTATCGCATTTCGAAACGCAATAATTTGTAGAGGCGGATTGTTTAAAGAAAGTTCGGGATCAAAATGCGGAAGTGTTTTTAATGCTGAATATATTTCCACGTCCATCTCATCGCCGAGCAGCATTCTGATTTGTTCAACCAGTTTGAGGTTGGCTGACGCTGCGCTGGCACTGCCAATGATGGCGAAGATGGATTTTTTATGGGGATTTAAAGACATTTTATAACGGTTTCCGGCCTTACACGGACTCCGTCAAAAGAAGCCGCAGGTTTTTAAATGTACGAATATCAACCGGGATTTAGATTTACAGTGCAGGCGCCATACAATGTCCCGGTGCGAAGCACAAATAATTTAGAGAGCTTGTGCGGATGAGAAGATGCAGCTTGCGGGCTGGCTCAGTTCTCCATGTTACCTACACTTGCGATTATTTCTGTCCGGATAATCTGAGTATGGCGTCTACTGAAAGATCTTCATCAATAAGCGGCCAGTGAATACCATAACCAGAAGGCGATACCTTATATAATTTTCGTTGTAAGTCAGTCGCGTCCTTAAGCTTTTTTGAAACTTTGTCAAGAGACAATTCAATAGTCTTACCGTCGATAGACAAGGAGATGCTGTTCTGTCCGAACGAAATTTCACTGATATGATGAGTTGCGATCATGATTTCTTAAAGTATTTGTTCCAGCTAATAGCTGCGGCGCCGCCGACAAAATTCAAAGGCACTGAACTGTTCACTTGACCGGGCTGGAGGCTTGCCAGTGCTAAAAGTCTGGCCTAGGCAGCTTTCTTTGACGCACGCTTTTTTGTCTTAAGTTTTTTAATAAACTCACTCAATGCTTTTTCTTCATCTTTAGTCAATGGCCTACTTTGAATAAAGTCCACATCGAGTTCTTTTTTTGAATGTGTTTTTTTCATGACTTAAGTATTTATTTACAAGTGTCCAGGCCGCTTGTCAATATTTGTACCCGATCAAATGGCCGCCTTTCGCCTGCGCAACATCAGCGTGGTCAGCAACAAACAAATAACTATGCCCACACCGGTCATGATAAAAAAAGGCCCGAACAATTGCGGCAGGTGCTGGGTTTCATGCAGAATAAGAACAAGGCCTACATGCGCAAAAATCGGAATCAATAAAAAAGTGAGGATAGAACTGAGGAAGGTTTTGAAAAAAAGTTTGTCCTTGCTTTCAGGTCGAAAAGTGAAAAAAGAAAATATAAAAAACAGGCAATACACCAGGAGCATGGCAATTTCTGATACGGCTGTTACTACGGGTAAAAAACGAAGACCAAGAAAGAATATTCCCCCACTGAGGCCCCAGAAAAATGAATTGGTGACAGGTGTTTTAAAATTGAGTTTTTGCATGATGGTTGTTTTTAATGGTTAGTTTAAAAAGGTCCAGACACAAAAAATTTACCCGTCAACAAGATCTGTTTTGTTCTTTTTGTTTTGGGTGTTTTTGTGTGAGCCTAATGTATAAAATTTATAGGTCCCTAAACGGGGTCGACCTTTGATCCCAGAAAAAATTAGTAATTTTTAATAACATACAGAGATCAGAGCCGAGAAACGAGAGAGAAACTTTACACGCTTAACGTTTGTGCAGCTGCTTAGTGTCCTTTGTACTTAACCGAATCTTTCCTTTTAACGTTTTCCTTCAAAAGCCTCCTGCAAAGTTTTAATATTAAATTTTTTCATCTTTAAGTAAGCGGCTGCCACGCGTTGTGACTTCGAACTGTCCTTGTCGGCCATATACGCAGGTAACAGCGAAGGGACGATCTGCCAGGAGACACCGTACTTATCTTTTAACCAGCCGCAGGGCCCCTCTTCGCCTTCTTCCGTGAGTGCGCTCCAGTAATAATCAATCTCCTCCTGGGTGTCGCAATATACTACCACCGACATGGCTTCATTGAACACAAACTGCGGACCACCGTTCAGTGCTATAAAATTGATGCCGTTTAACGTGAACTCAACAGTCATCGCAGTGCCTTCCGGCTTTTTATGAAACTCAAAGCCTTCTTTCCCATAACGACTGATGCGGTGAACGGAAGAATTTTTAAAAACCGTAGTGTAAAAACCGGCCGCCTGTTCGGCCTGATCGTCATACCATAAACAAATGGTCATTTTATGCTGTGTCATAAGACTTAATTTTTATTTGTTTCGGCAAAGAAAGGGTGGAACCATCTTCCATACAATAATATGAAAACAAGACCTGGTCTCCTCGCACGATTAAAAGTGGATTCGTTTATATTAACGCAGCGAACACTGTGTATCTACCGTCTGCGGCACAGTGTTGGTAGTGTAAGTAGTTCTTTTGCTGCACTCGGTTTCCGCTTCGTTTCTTTTCCTGGCTTTCACTTTAAACTCACTCATGTTACCTTCGGGAACCGACACCTGTATACATTCGCAGATGTAAGTTTTTTTACATCCACCTAAAAAACAAACTAAAGCGAAGATGCTGAGGATTTTTAATGTTGTTTTCATGCTATCATTGATTATGCCGGTTTATCAAATTTATATCTGTTCAACCTTTAACTTTTCTATTTTCTCCTTCAGCGACTGAAACAAAACAGATTTATCCTGTTCATTCGTTGAAAATCCGGGAAAGTAACCGCGAATTACTCCTTTTTTATCTACCATAAATAGAGCGGGAATGGGTTTTATTACAAACTTGCCGTAAATGATTCTGTCGCGGTCGCATACGATCTTTGTCTTATAAGGATCGATGGAAAACATTGATTTACCTGGTGACGGATGATCATCATCAGTAAAATGTTTCCGGATGCTTTTAGGGTCGTCATCTGTGATAATTACAAGATTAAAATCTTTTGCGTCGAACTGCGCCGCCAACTGCAGCAACACCGGCACCTCATGTCTGCAGGGCAAACACTTCCATGAATAAAAAGTAATGATACTGACCTTTGATTCAAAAAATGAGGGACTTATAAATGTTGAATCTGTTGCACGGGCAGAAAAAACCGGAAGCCCTTTGCCTACCAATTCAGACGGTTCGGACGAAAAACCCGGGCCAAGTGCAATCCATACGATCAGCGCCAGAGATTTTAGTGAAATCATCACAGATTCAGATTTATGTTCTTTTGTATGCGCTTAAAAAGTAGATCAGACTGCCGGCCAGGAAAACAATGTTGACGGCACGTGCAAATGGAGGCGCACCTTCGGGCCATAACTGCCCCAGTAATACAACAAGATTAAGCACCAGAAGAACGATCAGAATTGTTTTTTGGGTTTTTGTAGTCATGACAACACTGTGTTTTATAAGCTAATTTAGAAAAAATTTCAATTCAGAGATGTCAAGTAATTTTCGGATTTTCTTTGAGGCGATCCTAAATAATACCTCCCTCATGCGTTTTGTTGTTCTGCTTTGCCATCAGGTACATTCAAACAACGGCAACGATTAATCAAATGAAGAATCCTACTTTAGCATCAGCTATCGGATTAATTGAATGAAACATTTTATCTTTCTCGTTTGTTATGTATTAATTGCCTCTATCAGCATCGCGCAATCACAAAAAAAACGTGTGCTTTTTATCGGCAACAGTTATACCTACGAAAACAACCTGCCGCAACTGCTGGCCAATGTGGCCAGTTCCACCGGAGATACCCTTATCCATGACAGCAGTACACCTGGTGGATTTACTTTTATGGGACATTGCAACAATGCCACCACCCTGAATAAAATTGCAGCAGGTAACTGGAATTATGTGGTTTTACAGGAACAAAGTCAGCTCCCTTCTTTCCCGCAAAGCCAGGTCAACACCCAGGTAATGCCCTACGCCAAAAGACTCGACAGTCTTATTCATTTGCAAAACATTTGTGCAGAAACCATTTTTTACATGACCTGGGGACGCAAAAACGGCGACGCTTCCAACTGTGGCAACTGGCCGCCGGTTTGTTCTTATACAGGCATGGACAGTTTGCTGGCCCTGCGTTACAGGATGATGGCCGATAACAACAATGCCCTGCTCTCACCGGTTGGCGCCGTGTGGAGAATGCTCAGGCAGAATTTTCCCGGTATCAATCTTTATCAGCCCGATGAAAGTCACCCCTCCCTTGCGGGCAGCTACGCGGCAGCCTGCTCTTTTTATGCCATCGTGTTCCGCAAAAATCCTCTGCTGATCAGCACCGACGCGGGTCTGCCACCAGCAGACGCTGCCAGCATCAGAGCTGCGGCAAAACAGGTTGTATACGACAGTTTATTAAAATGGAACGTTGGAAAAAGAGATCCTGTAGCAGCATTCGTTCATCAGGTTACAGGCAACCAGTTAAACGCTGCCAGCACGTCTTCCAATGCCACAAGCTATCAGTGGAATTTTGGTGACGGCGTTATATCCAGCCAGCAAAATCCTCAGCATTATTATACCCAGACAGGCAACTTCACTGTTACACTCATTGTTTCCCGCTGCGGGAGATCAGATACAGCATCAGCCGTGGTCAGCATTCTAGCATCGGGCCTTGATCAGATAAAAAACAGCCGGCTCCGTATATTTCCAAATCCCGTGTCCGATATTTTAAACATCACGGGATTAAATGATACCGCTAACTACACACTGCTTGACCTGAACGGAAGGGTTTTGCGGAAGGGGGAAGTATCTGCAGATGCCGGTGTTATCGATGCAGGCTTACTTGAGAAGGGGATCTACATTCTTGAGATAACTACACAAAAACGCGAACAGTTTCAATTCAAACTGGTGAAGGCTGAGTAAATTTTTAAAAAAGGATTTTAATTTTTCTGTTGTTCGGGTAAAATGATGTGGAAAGAAGCACCTCGTCCTTCGCCTCCACTGGCATAAATATCTCCGGCATGGTTCTGAACAATTTTTTTACAGATGGAAAGCCCGATGCCGGTGCCCGCGTAATCAGCTTTGCCGTGGAGCCGCTGAAAAATATTAAAGATCTGATCCGCGTATTCTTCTTTGAACCCGATGCCGTTGTCGCTGACCTCGATCTTAAAATAAGGACCCTTTTCGGGTTTTATATTCCGGGCCTTCATTTCATCTTCGGTGAGCAAAGAAGTACGGATGGTAATCTCGGGAGAAACATCTTCACGGCAAAATTTTAAAGAATTGGAAATAAGGTTGGCAAACAGCTGAGACATCTGCAGCTGCAGACCGTCCACCACAGGCAGTTCGGAATAAACGATGCGGGCGCCGCTTTGCGCGATCAACAATTCAAAATCGTTCATGATGCCTTCAAGCACCTGGTTCAGATCTACTTTTTCAAATGTACCCTGCTCTTTGTTCAACTGCGAATAACCCAGAACGTCTTTCACCAGCGTGGTCATCCGCCTGGTTGAACGCATGATCTTGTCGAGAAAAGCTTTCGAACGTTCGTCGAGTGTTTTGCCCAGCGATTGTTCAAGCATCTGCGCGAAAATACTCACCTTGCGCAAAGGTTCCTGCAGATCGTGTGAAGCGATGTATGCAAATTGTGCCAGGTCGCTGTTTGAACGTTTGAGATTGGCATTGGCTTCAGCGAGTTCGGCAGTGCGCGCTGCAACCATCTCTTCCATCCGGCTGCGCGCCTCGGTCTGCTCCGTTACGTCCTGCATGATACAACGCAGTGCAACCGGTTTATCGCCTTCAAACTGAAAACGCGCAATGGTGTGAATGTAACTCAGTTTGTTTTCTGTTGCATTGTACAGTCTGAACATCACATCTTCGCCCCGCGCTGAGCCCTCACGGTGATGGCCTTTAAGAAGACTTGTTGCCAGTGGTCTGTCGGCTTCAAACACACGTTGGAGCATTTCTTCGGGATCAACACATTGTTGTTTAAGCCCAAACAGTTCGCGTACTTTAGCCGAACAGGTAATTTTCTGAGATGTCAGGTCGAGATGATACACACCCAGTTCAGCAATCTCAATGGCCATTTCAAGACTGTTGTTGTTTTCTGCCAGCTCTTTTTTGATGCTGGCTTCGTAAGTGATGTCCTCCAGCGTGCCGTTGAGCCGGTATGCTTCGCCGTTTTCATTAAACCGTGCGAGACCTTTTGCACGCACCACACGTTCCTTCTGTCCGGGCACTTCAATCGTATAAGAAACATCGTAACGGCCGTTTGATCCTTTTTCCACGGCCTTTGCGATGGATTGGATGACTCTTTCCCTGTCTTTTTCTGAAATCTTTTTTATGGCCTCAGACAAATCAAGTTGCGCAGTTTCTGAGAAACCAAACCAGAGTCTCAGCCGTTCGTTGCCCAGCAAGACCCGGGTAACCGGGTAATAATCCCAGGTGGCCAGTTCGGTCGCATCAAGTGCTTTGCGGAGTTGATCTTCACTTTCCTGCAATGCCCTTTTTGCCAGAACTTCCTGGGTCACATCCACCGCCATATCCATGATACCATATATTTTTCCTGAACTATCATGAAGTGGTTTGTAGGTATAATCAAAATAAAAGGTCTGCAGCACACCATTTACTTCCAGTCTGGCTTCGGCTGCTTTCTCTGTAAAAGTTTCACCGGTTTTAAAGATCTTGTTAAGAATGTGGATGAAGGGCTGATCTTTTAATTCAGGAAGTGCCTCAAGAATAGGCTTTCCTATCACAGTACTTCCTTTGCCCCAGTAATTCATCATGATCTGGTTGGCCAGTTCAATGGTGTGTTCGGGGCCTGTAAACAGGCAGGTGCCAACCGGGGCTTCTTCCACAAGTTCCCTGGATCGTCTTTCAGAAGCATGGAGTTTTTTAACGCCTATCTGTTTCTCGGTAGTTTCATGGCATACCACGAGAACACCCATGATGGTTCCGTCTTCGTCGCGGACCGGACTGTATCCAAAGGTCCAGTACACTTCTTCCAGCCGGCCGTTGCGGTAAATGGGAATGAGCTGGTCATCGCTCCAGGTGGCTTCACCGGTAGTACGCACCTGGTGAATAAGCGGATAAATTACGTCCCAGATCTCGGGCCAGCATTCCGCGCCTCTTTGACCGAGGGCTTTGGGATGTTTCCCAACCGCGCCAAAACTGGGGCGGTACGCATCGTTGTAAAACTGAATGAGTTCTGGTCCCCACCACAAAAACATCGGAAACCGCGAAGATAACATGAGTGAAAGCGTGATCTTCAGACACTGTGGCCAGTTATCGGGAGGTCCCATCACACCTGACGACCAATCGAAAGAGCGGGTCAATGCCCCCATTTCACCCCCTCCTTCCAGGAAATAAAATTTATCTCTGATTTGTTCTTTCTGCATAGGCTGTAACAAAGTGCCAAATAAAATTACAGAAAGAATAATCCTGAGACAAAATTCGGGGCACTAATTCGATTAAATAAAATGTTAAACTGGTTCGTGGTTCAATACTGCCCAATAAAAACCCAACTGTGCTATTGTTTTTGAAAAATTTTCGAATACGATCGGCTTCACGATATAACTGTTGGCGCCCAGTTCGTAACAGCGTTTGATATCTGGATCTTCGGCAGAGGAAGTAAGAATGACCACCGGAATAGCCTTAGTGCTTTCCTCTGTTTTTAATCTTTCCAGTACTTCCATGCCATCCACCTTCGGCATTTTAAGATCAAGGAAAACCGCTTTGGGTTGCATGGTGAAAGTAACTCCCGAAAAAGCCTCATTGCCGTAAAAAAAACGAAGTGCTTCATCTCCATTTTTTAAATGAAGTATTTTATTGGTCAGGTTGTATTGTCCTAGAGCAATCAGCGCAAGTGCTGCATCATCCATATTGTCTTCAATCAGGATGATTTCAATTTCTTTTTTCATGGTGTTATTTTAAGGTAAAATAAAAGGTGGTGCCTTCGCCCTGAACTGATTCAGCCCAGATGCGGCCACCGTGTTTGGTAATGATACGTTTAACAATGGCGAGTCCTACGCCTGTGCCTTCATACTCGCGCGAATCGTGCAACCGCTGGAACACACCGAATAATTTATTATAAAACTGCATATCGAATCCGCTGCCGTTGTCCTTCACATAATAAACAGTTTCACCTTCATTTTTAAGACCGCCCACCTCTACCTCAGGCTGTTCTTTGAGAGATGAATATTTGATGGCGTTCGATAACAGGTTGGTCATCACCTGAAGCAGGAGATTGGCATCGGCAGAGGCCTCGGGCATGGGATGAACGCTGAATTTAAAACGCGATATGTCTGACGCGCTGCCGAGGTCTTCGATGACCTGCAGGGTCAGCGCGCTGACGTCCACGCTGCTCCGCTGTAACTCTGCCCGGCTGTAACGCGACAAGGCCAGCAGGTCGTCGATGAGCTGTCCCATGCGCCGGGTGTTGTTGGAAATAGACTGAATAAAACCGTTGGCCTCGGTGCTCAGCAACTCGGGGTGTCGCTGGATAAGCAACTGCGAATAACCACTGATGGCGCGTAACGGGGCCCTGAGGTCGTGCGACACCGAATAGGTAAACGCTTCGAGCTCCTTATTGGAATTTTCGAGATTGATGTTGGCTTCGATGAGATTTTTCTCCGCCGCTTTTCTGTCGGAAATGTCGTTGATAAAAGTGATGTACAATTCCTGCTGTCGTGTTTTTACTTTAGAGACGATGAGTTCAGCCGGAAAATTTGATCCATCGCGACGTGTGGCAATGATCTCGTGTTGTTTGGCACTGGGAATTTCGCTATTGCCTTTCAGAAAGCCCGTTACGGCTTCGTTATCGGGATGATCATTCGCCGGGAGTACCAATTCGTGCAGAGGCTTGCCGGTGGCTTCTTCCACGGTATAACCAAATATTTCCGATGCCTTTTCATTCCACCTTAAAGTACTGCGGTCTTTGTCAAATACAATTACCGCGCTGGGCGCGTTGTTGAGAATGGCTTCAATCTGGTTGCGGCTGTCGCTGAGCTGCCTGAATTGTTTGGCCTCGGTTTCCCTGGCCACCCGTAATTCTTCAGCCATCGTATTTAAACCTATCGCAATGGCGTCAATCTCATCGTTCTCGCTGCTGATCTCCAGTGTATCACTAAAGTCGAGCATGGTGTATTTGAGCAGCACTTCCATCACCCGCTCAATGCGGTTCAGGTAATATTGTGTGAGTTTCCGGGAAGAATACGTTTCTTCAGCGAGGGTGTTAAGGCCTACAATGATGGCGTCGATCTCATCGTTGTTATCGGATGTTTTTATGCGCGAGCTGAAATCACCCATCGCGTACTTTACGAGTACATCAAGAATTTCCGTGATACGCGGATCTTTATTATGACTTTCCTGCGTTGCTGGCATATCGGTTAAAGGTACTGGCGAATCCAAGCTGTAGCCTCCTCTTTTGTATTGAACATTTTAACCGGGTAAGCCGGTGGTTTAAAACTAAAAAACAGGTTGGCTATCATGCGACTTACGGGCGAAGTAATGATGATGGCCATGGCCTTGGTAATGCTTTCAATCTCCGCTGCAATTAAATCACGCTGCTCTTTGCGGGGCGATTGCGCCGTTTTACTGGCCTCACCCACTATGCACACTTTGCGGTTTCCCACAAAACTGCGGAGCTTCTCCATGTCTTCTTTTATATCTTCGTTGCTCTGATCAACAGGTGCGTCGGCATCGGGTTTAGAATAAAGGATACCTTCATCATCAAACCATACCGTTGACGTGCGCAATCTGAATGTTATTTTATCCCTTGGAATTTCCATTTTAAGCTGATCGCATTTAAATTATTTTATCGAGTCGTGCAGTTTCCGTGCAAAGGTTTCGTACTCACTGAAACTCGCTGGTTTTGCCATAAACTGATCGGCTCCAAGGTTCATACAGGTATCTTTGGTTGTTTGTTCTGCAGAAGTGCTGAAGATCACAAAGGGAATACCGGCCAATGCAGGATTTTTTTTCACTTTTACCAGAGCCTCAAGTCCCGTCATCAGGGGCATGTTGATGTCGGAAAGTATCACATCGGGCAATGCCTCAGCGTTCATTTTCTCGAGTTCGCCCAGTAACCGGTAACCGTTCGGAAGGATTCCCGAAATTTCGAACTTTCCGGATTTTAAGAACCCGTCCCTGATAAAGGTCTGCTCAAGTTCATCGTCCTCCGCAATCAGTATTTTTTTTGTTTGAGCCATCGCCGATCTGTTTGTTTTTAAAAGTAATACAAAGTTTTTATTTTTTTAAAATATACCATTTTTTAACCAAATCCAAATTAAAGCTTCAATTTTTCTGCGGCTATCTGGTACAATTGTGCAGCAAATGCCCCATAATCAATAAATGTTTCGGGTTTTACCAGGTAGGCCGCTGCACCGTCATCTACACAATCGTCTATTACCTGTTTCACCGTTGAAGTGGAAGTGATCACTACCGGAATTTTAGAATACACCGGAGACAGCCTGATCTCTCGCACGATCTGCCTGCCGTTCATGCCGGGCATGTTAAGATCTGACAGGATGAGATCCGGCAGTTGGCCGGGCCGTGCTTCCATCCATTCAAATAAATCGTCGCCGTTTTTTAGCATGGCTTGTATATCAAATAATCCACTGGCTTCAAATTGCTGTTTGATAAAAAACTGTTCGTCCTCATCGTTTTCAACTACAACAATGCTGATTTTTCTAATTTTATCTTTCATTGAGCGTAAAATAAAAAGTTGTGCCTTTCCCGTACTCAGAAGTCAGCCAGATACGCCCTCCGTGTTTCTCCACTATTTTTTTACAGATGGCCAGGCCAATTCCGGATCCGGGAAAATCCTGCTTGGTATGCAGCCTTCTGAATATTTCGAATAAACCGCCATGGTCCTTTTCCCTGATGCCAATACCGTTGTCGCTCACGGTGCAAAAAGGACTACCATCTTTAATTTCGCATAATATATTTACCTCTGCGCGGGGTTTATCGTTAAACTTAAGCGCGTTACCCACCAGATTCTGCAGCAACTGCAACAATTGAACCCGGTCGCCCTTCACCTCCGTAAGCTTATTGCTGATGGTTATCACGGCCTTGCTGTTATCAATGGCCGTGCGCAGGTTCTGTAAAAGTTCAGTTAAGATATCGTCCAGCAGAACCGGTTCCAGTATGATCTGCGTTTTGCCAAGCTGGGTGTAACGCAGCAGGTTCTGAATCAGATGTCGCATGCGCCCTGTGGCATTCATTGATTTTACAATATAATTATGCAACTCAGCGTGTTCGGTTTTATCAAGTTTCCGTTCTATCAATTGCAAAAAGCTGTTCACTGTGCGCAAAGGCTCCTGCAGATCGTGCGAAGCGATTGATGTAAATTGTCCCAGTTCCTGGTTCACTTCCGACAATTCGCGGTTGGTTGCCTGGAGCTGCGCTGCTATCTCACGGTATTTTTCAGAGCTGTCACGAAGGGCTTTCTCAGCTTCTTTTCTTTCAGTGAGGTCGCGCGTTACTTTTGAATACCCAATGTGTACACCAGCACTGTTGTAGACCGAAGTGATGACAACGTTGGCCCAGAACCTCGAACCATCTTTTTTCAGTCGCCAGCCTTCTTCTTCATATTTGCCTTTCTCACGCGCCACCCTGAGTTCGTGAGCGGGTTTGCCGGCCAGTATTTCTTCTTCGGGATAAAAAACAGAAAAGTGTTTGCCGATGATCTCCCCGGCGCTGTAACCTTTAATCTTTCGGGCACCTTCGTTCCAGCTGCTGATGTGACCATTTTCATCCATCAAAAAAATACCGTAATCGGAAACCTGTGAAACAAGTGAACGGTATCTTTCTTCACTTTGCCTGAGCTTTTCCTCGTTCTCCCGTTTCTCGCTCAGATCGCGCGTTACTTTGGAAAAACCAATGTGCTGGTTGTTGTTATTATAAAGCGCCGTAATCACCACATTGGCCCAGAAAAGGGAGCCGTTTTTCCGCAGTCGCCAGTCCTCCTCTTCAAACGCTCCTTTGTCAATTGCCTGCTGAAGATCGTGCTGAGGCTTTCCGGCCTTAATGTCGTGTACAGAATAAAACATTGAAAAATGTTTTCCAAGCACTTCACCCGGCAGGTAACCTTTTATGCGTTTACCCCCCTGGTTCCAGGAAAGGATCACGCCCCGTGTATCGAGCATAAAAATGGCGTACTCTTTAACGCCCTCTACCATGGCCCGGTATTTTTCTTCTGAGGAAATTAACTCCAGTTCCAGTTTTTTTCTGTCAGTGATGTCGTAGAAGATGCAGGTAAAAACAACGGGCTGACCGGGATGTGGCTGATGCGCTTCAATGGTATTGTCTGACCAGAAACTGGTGCGGTCTTTTTTAACACGCCATCCTTCGGAGTGGAATGAACCGTTTTTTGCAGCCTGTGAGAGTTCGTAAGCAACCTTTACACGATCATCTTCACCTGGATATAAAACAGAAAGATGTTCACCGGTCAAATCAGCCCGCTCATAACCAAGAGTTCTGGCCGCTTTTTCGCTGATGAACACAATATATCCATCTGCGTCTACAGAAAGAACCGGCAGACTGATATTGTTCCAAACATCCTCCGGACTGGACATAGTTTATCAAATAAGTAAAAATCAGGGTATTCCCTGGTTCTTGGAAAAAATTTTGCTGAAAAAAGCAAAAGGATAGCCGGAAGGGGTAAAAAATACGGTGAATCAGATACCGGGAACCAAAACCGGGCGGCTGGAGTTGCGGCTGATGAGCAACTGTTCTCTGGCGGATGTCTGCCTCCAACCTATCGGCAATACGGCTTACTTCCCCATTCAGTGCAAAGGTCCATACCAAACAATGTTCGCCGGCGGAAGCGCTCCTGAAATACCAGCTGATGAGTAACTCTCCTTTATCCTCCGCAATGTGAAAAATAACCTGGCGGCGCTTTGACACCCCTGCGAGGGCCACTGCTTCGGGTTTGCTTTCGTCAATATTGAGGTATGGGTATTTGCTCAATAATATGCTGATGAGTGCCTGATTGCGCCTGATGAAATCACCTGAAAGCAGTTCACGCTGTTTGCGTTCCCGGATACGCAGCATCACTACCATGGCGCTTCCGGCCAGGGCAATAACAACACATGCAACATACATTTCCATTGATGAAATCGATTTAAATAAAACTGTTAAGGGCTTTGATGTGGCCTAAATTATCTTTTTAATTCATAAATCACAAAAAAAGATAAATTAGAATTACCTTAATATTTTACAGTTCAGATAAATTCATGCCAGTAATTAAATAGTTTTAGCCCGGTTCAACCATCAAATAAAAACTAAAATGATCAACTTAACCTGGAAACTGGCTTGTGTAAGGCCTCCCGCAGATAAAGAAAGTGTGATTGTCCGCTACAACGGGCAGTATCTGCCAGCGGTATTCGATGCGCAGAACAGGGAATTCAGAATCCCTGAAGGCCGGGTTTCATGCAGCGAAAAACCGCAGCTGCAGTGGCGCGAACTTGCCCCGGGCTTGTCATAATTACAGCCTTTCCTCAAACATCCCCTCAATTTTTTTGGGGCGAATTTCGTCGCACATCAGGCTGTACCGTTTTCACGGCTGTTTAAGATGATATAAATCAGTTCGATGCTTGACGCGTGTCAGCGCATACCGTCGTCTCTCTCCCTACCTTTGAAAGATAAAAGCCAGCGAAAAACCAAACTGGCTTTAAAGATATTAATGACTTCACACCATTATGCAAAGGTTCATGAACATGCTCATCATAGATAATAAGAAGATTAAAACGCTCCAGGACGAATTTAATTCCGTGTTTCCGTATCTGAAGATCGAGTTTTTTTCCCGTTCGCATCAGCCAGGGAAAGGTTCGCCGAAGTCGATGATCAAAAGTCCGGATAAAACACTGGCTGAATGCCGCCTTTTGCATGAAGGACAGATGAGCATCACACCTTCCATGACCGTGACTGAACTCGAACAGGAATTCGAAAAAATTTACGGACTTCACATTCAGGTTTTCCGGAAGTCGGGCCAGGTATGGCTTGAAACCAGCGTTACCGATGGCTGGACCCTTGACATGCAAAACAAACAGGGAGAATCGCTCAGCAACATGCGCGGATGGAGCGGCACTGATGCCAAAGCTTCGTAAGCAGGTTAATTGCCTATGTTGACAGTGCCGGCTTTTTTAATAAATTTGATATGCCGGCATGACAATCAGAAAAACATTCGAGCACGTAAATGGTTCCGTGAACGAGCCCTTAACAGGATTCTACACATCAGACTTTTTTGATCCTAATAAAAATGTTTCGATTTATCAGTGCATTTCGTTTAACGTGATTTAATGATGATACAGACTCAGGGGTTCAGAAATTTTCTGGCTGAAACGGGCGACGTTGCGCGTTTTACAGCAAGATTTTTTAAAGCAGTTTTTTCGCCCCGCTTTGAGATGGCTGAATTTCTCCGGCAATGTTTTTACATTGGCTATAAATCCCTTCCCCTTGTAATGATCACCGCTTTTATCATGGGCCTGGTCATTACCATCCAGTCGCGCCCCACACTGGTGGAATTCGGCGCTGAAGCCTGGCTGCCAAAAATGGTATCGGTTTCGCTGGTGCGTGAAATTGCACCGGTGATCACCGCTTTGATCTGTGCAGGCAAAATTGGTTCAGGCATCGGCGCTGAGCTCGGGTCAATGAAAGTAACCGAACAGATCGACGCGATGGAAGTGTCGGGCACCAACCCTTTTAAATTTTTGATTGCCACACGCGTTCTCGCCACTACGCTGATGGTGCCTTTGCTTGCGGTGCTGGCCGACACGGTTTCACTCTACGGCGGTTACCTCGGTGCCAACATCCGGGGTGTGGTGAGCTGGGATCTTTACTGGAACCAGGTTTTTGAAACACTGGTGTTCGGCGATGTGATGCCATCACTGCTTAAGACTTTTTTCTTTGGATTCGCCATCGGCATCATTGGCTGTTACAAAGGTTATAACTCAAACAAAGGCACCGAGGGCGTGGGCCGCTCTGCCAATTCAGCCGTTGTCATCTCTTCGTTACTGGTATTCATCATCGATCTGGTAGCTGTTCAGATCACAGATCTTCTGAATCTTAACTGATCATGAGCACAGACCACGCCGTTATAACGATTTCGCATCTCAATAAAAGTTTTGGGCAGAACCACGTGTTGCGGGATTTTTCTTTCTCACTGAACAAAGGCGAAAACGTAGTGGTACTTGGCAAATCAGGCTCCGGTAAATCGGTCCTGATCAAATGCATCATTGGTCTTGTAAAACCGGAATCCGGCAGTGTAACGGTACTGGGCAAGGACATTGTATCGCTGGGACACAACGAACTCGATAAAGTAAGGGCCCGCGTGGGTTTTCTTTTCCAGAGCAACGCCCTTTACGATTCCATGTCGGTGCGCGAAAACCTGGAGTTTCCCCTGCGCAGGCACAAAAACAAACTGGATAAAATCCAGGTGACGGAACTGGTGCTTGAAGCCCTTGACAATGTTGGCCTGAAACATACCGTTGACATGCGCCCGTCGGAACTTTCGGGTGGCATGAAAAAAAGGATCGCGCTGGCACGCACCCTTATTTTAAAACCAGAGATCATACTGTACGACGAACCCACTACCGGGCTTGATCCGATTACCGGCAAAGAAATCAGCAGACTGATGCGGGAACTCGCCCAAAAATACCAGACTTCCTCGCTCATTATTTCGCACGACCTTAACTGTGTGGAGATAGTTGCCGACCGGATTGTGATGCTGATTGACGGCACCTGTTACGCGGTGGGGACACTGGATGAACTCAAACGGTCGACAGATCCCAAAATAAAAACCTTTTTTGAATAAAATGGCAAATGAAACCTCAAGAAATGTGCGCTTAGGTGCTTTTGTAGCCGCGGGTACCCTGCTGCTCATTACTGCACTTTATCTGATAGGCAATAAACAAAACCTGTTTGGCTCCACTGTCAGTATCAGTGCCCGGTTTTATAACGTGAGCGGACTCATGAAAGGCAATAATGTTCGTTTCGCGGGGATCGACGTAGGCACAGTTGAATCGGTAAACATTGAAAACGACAGCACCGTGCTGGTGGTGATGCTGATAGATGAATCGGTGCGCAGGTTCATTAAAAAAAATTCAGTCGCCAGCGTGGGTACCGACGGACTGATGGGCAACAAACTGGTGAACATCATCGCCGGCAAAGTGGCCGGTGCACCTGTGGAAGACGGAGATGAACTCTTCACCCGCCGCCCACCTGAAATGGACGACATGGTGCAGACACTTTCGGTTACCAACGAAAACATGAAGGTGATCAGCGACAACCTGCGTGACATTACCGGGAAACTCAACAGCAGCAGCATGCTGTGGAACCTACTGCTTGATACGGTAGTGGCGCAGAAAGTGCGATCGACCGTTGTGAACCTTCACCTGATGTCAAACGACGGAATCAGGATAACGGGTGACCTCAGAGCTTTATCATCACAATTAAAAACCGGCAAAGGCACACTTGGCGCACTGATCACCGATACCCTACTTTCACACCGCATCAGTCAGACCGTTGTTAAACTTGAAATGCTGAGCGATACAGCCGGCGTGATAAGCGGTGAGATCTCTGGTCTTGTAAAAGGCCTGAAACAGGGCAAAGGCTCTCTGGGCGTGTTACTTACTGATACCACGCTGATACACAACCTGAATAAAAGTGTGCTGACCATCGACACCGCAGCCGGAAATTTTAATCAGAATATGGAAGCACTGAAACACACCTGGCCGCTTAAAAAATATTTCAGAAAAAACCCGGAAAAAAAATAACAGAGGGAAGGTTGTCACACGTATCACTAATAGAGCAAAATAAGATGAGTAAAAAAATGAGCATATTTGAAAAGATCGCGCACAGGGCAAGCACTTTCACAGGCTCTACCCTTGCTTTTATTTCTGCACTGTCCATTATCCTTGTATGGATCATTACCGGACCTTATTTTAATTATTCAGACACCTGGCAGCTGGTGATCAACACCGGAACCACCATTGTTACATTTGTAATGGTGTTTCTGATCCAGCGAACACAAAATAAAGACTCGCGCGCGGTTCACCTTAAACTGAACGAACTGGTAGCGGCCTTGCAGGGGCCGAGTAACCGGCTGATAGATGTCGAAGATCTCTCTGAACAGGAACTCGCCACGCTTTCAAAATACTACAAAGCACTGGCGCAAATGGCGAAAAAAGAAAAAACACTCTTCGAAACACATTCCATTGAAGAAGCGGTAGAACAACACAAGGATAAATACAATAAAAAACGCGGGGTTAAGCCTTAAGTACTGACCTCTCCCATCACGTAAATCTTTGTGCCAGGCCGTGCGATAATTTAAAATAAGCTGCAATGCCCATGGCACCCGACACAATCCATCGCGTTCCCAGCCATAATCCCAGCAATCCCAATAAAATCAATACCGCGAACATCAATCACCAGTTTATTAAATTAAAATTTACCTGATCGCCAGAAGCGGTACTTTCGTCGCAAAGGCCAGTTGACTTGTAATGGTTCCCGTAAACTGTTTTTTAAAAAATCCATGTTCCGTCGGTTGCACGATCAGCATATCTGAGGGATGGGATCGGAAATACTCTTCAAGCGCCTTTCCAACATCTGCTGAATACAATTGAACGGTAGTATGATCCACCGTATCCATCACCTTCTCCAGCTTGTTCTCAGTCTGTATGGTATCCCACGATTCACCAGCCTCTTTCTGCACATGAACAATTTCAAGCTTTGCCCCCAGGGCCTTGGCAAAATATCTGGCAGAATAAAACAGTTTTGAATTTTCCCCGGGCAGCATGTCAAAAGCAAGAGATATCTTATTGATTTGTTTGTAAACCGCCTGATCAGGCACGATCAATACCGGCACCTTCAGGTTGCGGGCGGCATCCAGGGCATTGCTGCCAATGAGGTGTTTTTTCAAAAAACCTGCATCGCCCACCATGCCCATCACCACAAGATCAGCAGAATAACGGGCAGCCACATCGGAAATAACGCCCATGCCGGTTCCCGGTTCTGCAACGCAGGTGATACCACGATCGAAACCTGCCTTTTTAATCAGCTTCTCGCGGATAGTGTCAAGCGCCGTCAGCGCCGCCTGCTGAATTTCGCCGATCACGGTTACCGGGGTAATGGAATCGTAACCCGCCAGCGGCAAGGCAAAGGCATGCACCAGGATGATCTCTGAATTAAAAAGAGAGGCCAGCCGGGCACCATATTCTACTGCATTGCCCGCAGCATCTGAAAAATCGGTTGCTATAATAATACGTTCCATAAATCTGTTTTGCAGTTCTGTTATTTTGTTCCGTAATACACAGGATCTCCCGTCATCGGCTCAATGTCACGTTTAAACATGTCGATCACGTTTTGTTCTTCAATGGTTACCGGCGGATAGGCAGCAGCTACCTTTTCCATCACCGAAACAAAAGTTTGTTTAAGGCGTGGACTCAGGTAATGACTGTTGTTCCTGATCTGTTTCATGGCCCAGTGGTACGAATCCGGTAAACTCGCGTGATCTTTATCCATGATCTGAAAAATGATCTTGGAAATATCGAACGCGTAATTGTCCTTATCAAGTTCAGAAGCCACAATGTCGTGGAATTTCTGGCGTTCTTCTTTCTGAACATCTCCATCGGCACGGGCAATGGCATAAGCCAGTTCGCCGATCGCGTAATGCAGGTTTTGCAAAGGTGTCATATTCTGCGTCATGATTTTTATTTTAAAGATGTGTATTAAAAGTAATTCAAAGTTTGAGAATAGTCAAGTTACAGCATGAGAATAGTCATCGTGGCATTCCCTTTGCGGCGTGTATTAATACCTATATTCGTAACAAGGCTCTTTAAAGATCTGTCGACCTG
>CAZFCR010000010.1:9619-21466 GCA_964517305.1 uncultured Akkermansia sp. | reverse complement strand
GAGCCATACCTTGACAGGCGTGACCTGGTAGGCCGGGCCATTTCCACCGTTGAGAAAAACCTGATTGAAGGGGCATTGATCGTCATTTTCGTCCTTGTACTTTTCTTGGGTAATCTTCGTGCCGGTTTGATCGTAGCCTCCGCCATACCGTTGGCGATGTTGTTTGCACTGGCCATGATGAATGTGTTTGGAGTCAGTGCCAACCTGATGAGCCTTGGGGCTATTGATTTTGGCTTAATTGTGGATGGAGCTGTCATTATAGTGGAAGCTACCATGCACCACCTGGCTCTTAGGAAAGGGATCAATAAACTTACTCAAACGGAAATGGATGAGGAAGTTTATACGTCTGCCTCAAAAATACGAAGCAGTGCGGCCTTCGGGGAAATTATTATTTTGATCGTATACATTCCAATTCTCACGCTTATTGGCATTGAAGGCAAGATGTTCAGGCCAATGGCCCAGACGGTAGGTTTTGCAATTTTTGGTGCGTTGATCCTTTCGCTCACCTATATTCCTATGATGTGCGCGCTGTTTCTTTCTAAGAAAGTGTCACATAAAGTAAGTTTCAGCGACAGGATGATGAACTTCTTCCATAAACTGTATTCACCGCTCCTGGAAAAGGCTATTCGTTTCAGAAAGGCAATAGTATCTGTCACACTGGTCATATTTGTGATCGCAGTAGCAATTTTTTCAAAAATGGGAGGAGAATTTATTCCAACCCTCCAGGAAGGAGATTTTGCATTCCACTGTATCCTTCCCCAGGGCACTTCTTTGTCGCAGAGCATTGAGACAAGCATGGAAGCTTCGCGCCTGATTAAAAGTTTTGACGAGGTTAAAATGGTGGTAGGAAAAACAGGTGCGGCTGAAGTGCCAACCGATCCTATGCCACCTGAAGCCACCGATATCATGGTGATTCTAAAACCACAGGAGGAATGGAAAAGCGAACTTTCGTATGAGGAGCTGGCGGATCAAATCAGTGAAAAACTCGAAGCGATTCCCGGTGTATTTTTTGAAAAAAATCAGCCCATACAGATGCGGTTTAATGAGCTGATGACAGGAATCAGGCAGGATGTTGCCGTTAAGATTTTTGGTGAAGACCTGGACACCCTGCTGAATTATGCGAATAAAGTCAAATCTATCATCCAAGGTGTTAAAGGCTCCACCGATCCTATGGTGGAACGCGTCGAAGGATTGCCACAAATAGTGATCAATTACAACCGGGCCCAGATCGCAAATTACGGTCTGAATATCGAGGATATCAATCACATGGTGAGCACAGCCTTTGCCGGTGGCAACGCCGGAGTGGTTTACGAAAAAGAACGACGTTTTGACCTTGTGGTACGATTGGATAGCACACATCGTAATAGTATTGAGGATGTCAGCCACTTATATATTCCTGCAAGCAACGGAAAACAGATCCCACTTTCGCAAATAGCGGAAATTAAGATGGAGCTAGGCCCTGCCCAGATTAGCCGTGAAGACGGGAAACGTAGAATTGTTATTGGTTTCAATGTAAAAGGCCGCGATGTTTCAAGCGTGGTAAAAGACATTCAGGGCCAATTGGACAATCTAAAACTGCCGGAAGGTTACTTTTTTACCTACGGGGGAACTTTCGAGAACCTCCAGGCTGCCTCCAAACGCCTGATGATCGCGGTGCCGGTGGCACTGGCCCTTATTTTTATGTTGCTGTTTTTTACATTTCATTCGGTCAAGCAGGCCGGGCTTATTTTTACAGCCATTCCGATGAGCGCCATTGGTGGTGTTTTTGCCTTGCTGATTCGGGATATGCCCTTCAGTATTTCAGCTGGTATAGGTTTTATCGCTCTGTTTGGCGTTGCCGTGCTGAATGGGATCGTACTCATAGGCACATTTAATCAATTAGAAAAAGATGGCATGACAGATATATTTGAAAGAATCCGCCAGGGTACCCGCGACAGGCTTCGTCCGGTACTGATGACTGCCACGGTTGCGTCACTGGGCTTTTTTCCAATGGCTTTTTCTCACGGCGCAGGAGCAGAGGTTCAAAAACCCCTGGCTACGGTGGTAATAGGAGGGCTCATTTCAGCCACTTTTTTAACGCTGTTTGTTTTACCACTTCTCTACTACATGTTTTCAAGAATTCGAAAACCAAAGATTAATCCAGCGGCTGTGATACTCCTGGGAATTCTTCTTGCCGGTCAGGAATTAAGTGCCCAGGCACCTCGGCGGCTCACCGCCGATGAAGCCGTATCCTCGGCCTTAAAAAACAACTTACGGGTTCAGTCAAGCCAGCTTAATTTGCAGTCTTCGCAAAGTATGAAGCGTTCCGCCTTTGAATTGCCCAAAACTGTCGGCAACGTTCAGTACGGTCAATACAATAGTATCAATAAGGATCTGGGGTTTTCCATATCACAAGGCATTCCGTTCCCAACCTATTTTGGCGCGAGGTCTAACCTGTATAAGGCGCAGTTTCAGAGCGCGGTAATCCAACAACAGGTGACGGGGGCTGAAGTAAAAACAAACGTGTTGGCTTTATATTATCAGATTCAATACCTCCACCGGAACCAATTGCAGCTTCAGATTTTGGATAGCGCCTATGCCGATTTTGTGAAAGCCGCAGATGTGCGATACCAGGCCGGGGAAACCAATCTGCTAGAAAAAACAACAGCAAAAAGCAGGGAGGGCCAGATGAAAATGCTATTGTTACAGAATGACAACGCAATCAGGGCCACTTATGCAGAACTCAAAAGCGTTATGAATACAAATGAAGATTTTGCGATTGCAGATGTATCGAACGTCGAACCACTCAGCGTTTCTGTCATGGTGGATACGTCGCTCATCCTAAGTAATCCATCTCTGAAATTGATGTACCAGAATGTTATTATCGCTGAAAAGAACAAGAAAGTAGAGCGATCTCAGGCCATGCCAGACTTTTCCATTGGCTATTTTAATCAATCACTTACGGGCATCCAATCCATCGATGGACAGGATGTTTACTTTGATCGTACGAAGCGTTTCACCGGGATCAACGCTGGAATTAGTATTCCACTAACTTTTTTTAGCAATAGCGCCAGGATAAAGGCGTTAGGCTTTCAGCAACAAGCGCTTGAGAAGGAAGCGGAAAACACCAGGTTAGTTTTGCAGGTTGAACTGCAGAATGCAGTCCAGCAATACAATCAAAGCCTTGCACAGTATAATTATTACACTGCTATCGCCCTGCCCAATTCTAAAACTATTATCACAACAGCCAAACTTGGCTTTACCAGCGGCGCTACTGGTTACATAGAATACCTCCAGGCCCTGCAAACCGCTACAGAGATCCAATTGGGATATCTGCAATCCGTTAACCAGGTAAACCAGGCGGTCATTACCATAAACTACTTAATCAATAAATAAAACTATATGAAAAAGATATTAGCTATTATAGCTCTGCTCACCATCGTTGTTACCATACACGGTTGTGGCCAAAAAGAAAGTTCATCAGAGGACGGACATAAAAAAGAAGAATCGGGTCATGAGGAGCACGAGAATACGAATACTGCCAGCCTGACCGCAGAACAACTCAAATCAATAAAATTGCAACTGGGAGGCATAGAAAAGAAACAGCTTACAGCCTCGTTAAAGGCCAACGGTATCCTGAACGTTCCCAATCAGAATAAAGCTACCATCACCGCATTGATGGGCGGGGTGGTAAAGTCGATCCTAGTTCAAACCGGCAGCAATGTTCAAAAAGGCCAGGTGATTGCCACCATTGTAAATCCTGCCTTTATAACTCTTCAGGAGGAGTATCTGAGCGCTGTCGCAAAACTTAGCTTAAGCGAAACAGAATACAAGCGCCAGCAGGACTTGCAGGCCGGCAACGCTACTGCGCTTAAAACAGTGCAGGCCGCCGAAGCAGAACTGAAAGGATTGAGAGTTCGTAAAGCCAGCCTGCAAAAGCAGCTTGAGCTTATTGGTATTTCCGGCAACAACCTCACTGCCGAGACGATCCAGTCCGTGGTTAGTATTGTAAGTCCTATTTCAGGGGCAATCAGCAATGTTGCGGTTAACATTGGCACCTATGTAGATGCAAACAACGCGGTTGCCGAAGTGATTGACAACAGTCAGATTCACCTTGATCTGTTTGTTTACGAAAAAGATCTGGGCAAGCTAAAGGAAGGCCAGACAATCCATTTTACCTTAACCAATAATCCCGGCAAGGAGTACGATGCAAAGATCTATGCCATAAGCAATACTTTCCAGCAAAATACAAAAGCAGTAACCGTTCATGCCACTGTTGAAGGTGATAAAACGGGCCTGATTGATATGATGAATATTACCGCCCTGGTAAGCCTTGAGAATGCTACAGTTGACGCTGTTCCTACGGAAGCCATCGTTAATTACCAGGGCCAGGATTTTATTTTTGTGGTTACCGATGCACATAGCGAAGAAGAGCATCATGAAAAGAAAGACAATGAAACCCATGATGAGCATGGACATAAACATGGTGAAAACGAAGCGCAACCTCCACAGGAAGGCTCACTGACTTTTGAAAGGGTACCGGTCAGAAAAGGCACTACTGATGTTGGCTATAGCGAGGTGACAGTTCTGAAGGATATTCCAGGAAACGCAAAAATTGCTACGCGCGGCGCGTTTTTTATCCTGGCAAAAATGACTAATTCGGGGGAGCACGAACATTAGTTTTACTTAAAAATCATTCAATATGTCCAAGGCCAAGACCATAACAAAAAACGTGTTGATCTTATCAGCAGTTAGCCTGTTTACAGATATTTCAACGGAAATGCTATATCCTGTTATTCCCCTGTATTTAAAAAGTATAGGCTTTTCCGTGGCGCTCATTGGCCTGATAGAAGGAGTAGCGGAAGGAATTTCGGGTTTAAGCAAAGGTTATTTCGGGGAACTTTCGGACCAAAAAGGAGTGAGACTTCCCTTTATTAGGGGTGGTTACTGGTTAAGCGCGGTAGCCCGTCCCCTGATGGGCATTTTCACATTCCCGGCCTGGATTTTTGGTGCAAGATCGTTAGACCTGCTAGGAAAGGGGCTCCGAACCTCGGCAAGAGATGCATTACTCTCAGATGAAAGCACTCCGCAGACCAAGGGGACGGTATTTGGCTTCCACCGGATGATGGATACACTTGGTGCGGTGATTGGCCCTTCGCTCGCCTTGCTGTATTTAAACTACAATCCCGGCTCATATCGTGTGATGTTTTTTATTGCCTTTGGTCCGGCTGTTCTTGCTGCCCTTACAGTTTTATTACTCAAAGAGAAGAAAAAACCTGTTACAGAAAAACCTGTTAAATGGCCATTTATCAGTTCATTCAATTATTTAAGAACGGGGACGAGCGACTATAAAAAGCTCCTTATCGGCCTTTTACTTTTTACCCTTTTTAACAGCAGCAACGCATTTCTGATTTTAAAAGTGAAAGAAAGTGGCCAGTCCGACACTGTAACTGTCAGCATCTATATCTTTTACAATTTCATTTATGCGGCGTTTTCTTATCCACTCGGGAAGCTTGGAGACAAGATCGGTCTGAAACTTACTTTCATTGGAGGGCTTGCACTCTTTGTTGTTGTTTATGCAGGGATGGCGATTAATAATTCAATGGCAGGTTTCTTTTTCCTATTTTTTCTATATGGCCTGTTCATGGCCAGCACCGAAGGCATCAGCAGGGCCTGGGTGAGCAACGTTGCTGCGCGCGAAGACACAGGTAAAGCTTTAGGTGTATTTGCAGGGCTGAACAGCCTTTTGACTCTTGCTGCGAGCGCTATGGCGGGACTCATCTGGCATCAATTCTCTCCCCAGGCTGCTTTCCTGACCACTTCAATCGCCACGGGGCTTGTTGTGATATATTTTCTGATTTTTATTAAAACACCCGTTAATTCAAACAATACGTAGCAATTATATCTTATGATCAACAAAGATCCAAACCACAAACACACCTACGATGCACAAGGAAACATAACCTGCTGCACGTTGGAAGAAAAAATTGATGCCCAAACAGGAACGCCCCATTCATATCCGGAAAATGATGGGCACGATCATTCACATAGTAAAGAAAAAGAATCGGTATGGAAAACATATTTACCTGCCATTGCCAGCTTTCTACTTTTAATGTCAGGAATTGCTTTCGATAACTGGATGAAGCCTGCTTTTTTTACAGCCTATGTCAGGCTTGGATGGTATATACTAGCCTATCTTCCCGTGGGACTGCCTGTAATGAGAGATGCAGTAAAGGCCATCGCGAAAGGAGAAATATTCACCGAATTTATATTAATGACTATTGCTACCGTTGGGGCTTTCTTTATCAAAGAATATCCCGAAGGCGTTGCCGTAATGCTGTTTTATGCCATCGGTGAATTATTCCAGTCCGCAGCCGTTAACCGTGCCAAACGCAGCATTAAAGCCCTGCTGGATATACGCCCTGATAAAGCGACTGTTTTGCGGAATGGAGCAGCAACGGAAGTTGCGCCGGACAAAGTACAGGTTGGTGAAATCATACAGGTGAAAGCCGGAGAAAAGGTGGCGCTGGATGGAACCATGCAGTCAGCCGGAAGCTCTTTTAATACGGCAGCCCTAACAGGAGAAAGTAAACCAAACAGTATCAAAGAAGGAGAAGCTGTGTTGGCGGGAATGATTAATCTTGATAAAGTAGTTGAAATAAAAGTTACCAAAGTATTTGCGGAAAGCTCTCTTGCCCGGATTCTTGACATGGTGCAAAACGCGGGATCACGTAAAGCGCAAACGGAACTGTTCATCCGTAAGTTCTCAAAAATATATACTCCAATTGTTGTTCTGCTGGCGGTGTTATTGACCGTACTACCATACTTTTTTGTAGAACAATATGTGTTTTCACAATGGCTTTACCGTGCGCTCATTTTCCTTGTCATTTCCTGTCCTTGTGCGTTGGTCATTTCCATTCCGCTTGGCTATTTTGGCGGCATTGGCGCTGCATCCCGCAATGGTATTTTGTTCAAAGGTTCTAACTATCTCGACCTGATGAGTAAGGTAAATGCTATTGTGATGGATAAAACAGGCACATTGACAAAAGGCGTATTCAAAGTTCAGGAAATAAATGCGGTAAAACATTCCAAAGATGAATTTGTAGCAATGGTTGCCGCTGTTGAATCGCAATCTACCCATCCTATTGCAAAAGCGATTGTAGAATACGCCGGGGACAAAGTAAAAAACGTCTCAGTTACTAACGTAGAAGAAATTTCAGGACATGGATTGAAGGCAAGTTATCAGGGAACTGAAATATTAGCCGGTAACACGAAGCTGCTCAAAAAATTTAACATCGCTTATCCCGAAGCTGTAGATGCTGTCACTGATACCATTGTAGTTGCGGCCATTAATAACGAGTATGCAGGTTACATTACCATAGCCGATGAGTTAAAAGAAGACGCGAAGGACGCGGTTTTGCAAATGCAGAAAAACATTTCAAAAATTGTAATGCTTTCGGGCGATAAACAAAGCGTGGTTGACAAGGTTGCCGAAGAGCTTAACATTTTTAATGCCTATGGCAGCTTATTGCCGGAACATAAAGTGCAAAAGGTGGAAGAACTGAAAAAAGACAGCTCACGCATTGTTGCATTTGTAGGCGATGGAATAAACGATGCTCCGGTATTGGCTTTAAGTGATGTGGGCATAGCAATGGGTGGCCTCGGCAGTGATGCAGCAATCGAAACGGCAGATGTGGTAATACAAACCGATCAGCCGTCAAAGATTGTGACGGCTATTAAAATAAGTAAGGCAACAAAAAAAATTGTTTGGCAAAATATTTCACTGGCATTCGGAGTAAAAGTTATAGTGTTGGCTTTGGGGGCAGGTGGGCTGGCAACGATGTGGGAAGCCGTTTTTGCTGATGTGGGGGTGGCGTTAATTGCGATCTTGAATGCTGTAAGAATTCAAAAAATTTCCTTTTTATAGATTTTGAAATAACAAATAACATGAATACGAACATGAATATACGGCCGCTAGTTTCGATGCTTGGAGTTCCTAACTTTGAGTGGAGCGATTATTTAGCTTAGTGCTGCGAAATGCAGAAGATGAAACAAGTAAGAACAAGACGAACGAAAGAATTCAAACTCAGGGCAGTTGAATTAAGCAACGAAAGAGGAAATGTTACTCAAGTTGCACGAGAATTAGATGTGAATCCCGAAGTGCTTCGACAATGGAGGAAAGCCTGGAGGGAAGGACGATTGACGCTGGAGGATGCAGCCAAAGAACGACCGAGAAGCCAGGAGGAACTTGACCTTGCGCGATTAAAGAAGGAGCTCTATGAAGTAACCCAGGAGCGTGACATCCTAAAAAAGGCGGTCAGCATCTTCTCCAAGAGCGGCAGATAAGATTCAAATTCATCGCCAGTCATAAAGATGAATTTTCTGTTGAGAGGATGTGCAGGGTAATGAAAGTGAGTGAGAGCGGCTATCATGCATGGAGAAAGCGGCAGCCATCGAAAACATCAAGGCGTAGAGAAAACCTCGTCGTTGAGATTAAGCGCGTGCACCAGGCCAGCAGAAAGCGATATGGAAGCCCTCGCATCACCAAAGATCTTAATGCAGAAGGTATCAAAGTCTCACAACCTACTATTGCAAAGCTGATGAGGAAAGAAGGAATAAGAAGCATAATCAAAAAGAAGTACAAAGTAACCACTGATTCGTCTCACAGTTATTCAATAGCAGAAAATTTGCTCAATCGAAAATTTAACGTGGAAGAGACAAGTCGTGCATGGGTATCGGATCTTACTTACATTCCTACAAAAGAAGGTTGGATTTATCTGACCACGGTGATTGACCTTGCCGACAGAAAAGTAATCGGTTGGTCCTTAAGCGAAACGATGAAAGCCTGTGAGACGACAATTTCCGCCTTTAAGATGGCTATCCAAAACCGACCAGTAGCGGTAGACCAATCTATGATCTTTCATTCTGATCGCGGAGTTCAGTATGCCTGTGACGAATTTGTGAATGAACTTTCCTCATATCGAAATCTTCAGAGAAGTATGAGTCGAAAAGGCAACGTTGTTAGCGGTTGATAATAATGTCGTCAACGATGACTACCTGATTGGGATTGGAAATTTTCACCTCCCTGACAATAGGAATTTTTGTGTCATTTCCCTTCTGCTTTATAGCGGTGTCAAGGGAATAGACAGTTAGTTTATAACTGCCTTTATTTAAAAATTTGAACTGAAAAGAGCCGTCAGATCCTGTTCTTACATCATTGTCGGGACCCTGATTACTTCCATAGGATATGTATACACGTTCCTCTCCTACGTAGCCTTCGCTTAATTTATAAAGCTGCGTATTGTCAAAGTCTGTTGCGTAAATTTTTCCCTTAATTGTCGCCTTACCACCCGGACCTTCTGGCTTTTTACACGATGCCAGAAGCAAGTTCAAACCAAGAATAAAACAGCATGCAAACTTCATTTCCAGATGAGTTTAATTAACAATAAATTTTTTACACAAAACCTGCCCTCCAACTTCTCCTGTCAGAAAATAAATGCCAGGTTGACCAAAAAAATCTAACTGTAGTTTTTCTTCGTTCATTAGAGCTTCTTGAACCACCACTTGGCCGAGATTGTTCATTATTTTCATATTGGTAATCTGGTATCCGTAGTAATCTACATTTATTTTACCATCACTTGGGACCGGATATACGTTGATGTTTCTGGAAGCAAAACCTATCTCCTTTAAGCCAACAGCAAGGGTTCCCTCAGAATTCAATTTTAAAAAAATTGGGTCAAAGTCAGGACCATAACTTGCGGCCTTACCGCAGGCAATGTAGCTGCCATCCGGCATTTCCCTTACTACGTAACAATGTTCGTTTTGGGAACCACCATAATGTCTCGTCCATGTGGTATCACCAGAACTATTACATTTTAAGATCCACATATCCGGATTGATCCAGCCAAAGCTCCGGCTTATTGCTCCAATAATATAACCTCCGTCTGAAGTGTTTTGGATCATTTTTGGGGTGTCTTTTTTATCACCCCCGTATACCTTATTCCATTGCTCTATACCATTTTGATCGACTTTTATCATTCGCACATCAATATCTCTTCCTGCGCTGCTACTGTCGCGAACAAGAAAAACAAACCCTCCGTCTGTTGCTACGGTGATATAATATCCTTCATCGTTCTGCGATCCTCCAAATCGCTTAGTCCACGTGGTGTCGCCATTGCCATCTAGGCGTAGTAAATATGCGTCACCGCCGGGAGAACCAAAACTAAAGGTTTGGCCAACTAAAATAAAACCACCGTCACTTGTTTGTTTCACACAATTTCCATAATCGTTTTGCGCACCGCCATAAAATTTACTCCAGATGACCGCGCCATTTGGATCAATTTTAATAAGATTGGCATTTTGATCCCCCAGACTTGGGCTGTTTGACGAGCCAACAATAAGGTAGTTTCCGTCGTTCGTTGTAATAACGTCACGCCCTAGGTCGTTCCCATTTCCACCATAAGTTTTATGCCATAATAAATTTCCAGAAGGATCTACTTTCCAAAGAACGATATCCATATCACCGCCACCATAACTATATGAGTAACCCAGTAGAAAATAATTGCCATCTGCCGTGGCTAGCATATGATAAGGAAAATCAGGCTTATTACCTCCAAACGTTTTTCTCCACACTTCATTTCCCGCGCCGTCTGATTTTATCAGCAGCACATCGCAATCATTAAATGTGCTATTGGTAGTATAGCCCGCTATTAAATATCCCCCATCCGCAGTTGGTAAAACGTCTTGGCCTTCCTGGTCGTAAGGAGAGCTTTTAAAAACTTTTAAGAATTGAGCGGAGGTTATTATCGGAACAAGGAATAATAAGAGAAAAGTGATAACAGAAGCGATGTAGTATTTTTTTTTCATTGCCAGGTATTTTTGGTCCAAAGGTAAAGTCAGAAAATATGGATTAAAGTTCGCTTCGTTAAAGAGGGATTTCTGATCGTTGAAAACTACAAATTGTTAGCTCCGCCATCCCATGATTGAAAAGCGGGATGCACCTAAAATTAACGAGGCTTATCTTTCCGATATTTACGGCTATCCGTCATTGTTGACGGATAATTGACAGTTCCAGCAAAAAACGAGCATAGATGGCTGGAAATTAGATCCAGTCTTGAAGAATAGAGCCTTACTACTGTTTCAATTCCATGAAAGATTTAAGTTTTCTAATTCTGTTAAAATCCTCGAAAAAGTTCGATAATTTCAACGTGCGGGGTACCCCAGAAGCAGAAAAAAGCTCTTTCGGTTAATCCGATGGGGCTTTTTCGCTTCTTGATGTCCCGAAGCGAAGACGCGAAAGCGGCTTCTGCTTTGGGACATCATAATTATTTAGTCGCTTTCAGGAGGAGCTTTTTTCACTTCTGGCGTACAGATTGAAGTGTTTACCGCAGGTTACGAACTTCTGCATCTAAGCATGACGAAATAATTCTTTTTTCGGTTATGGGAATTTACTTATTTTTAATTAACCCAAAACATAGAACTGATGCTGCCAAAATATCAAATTATGCTGCTGGCAAATGGAAACATTTAGAAAATTATTTTTTTAATGTTATTACTCAATTCTATCGCGTTATGGGGTCAGATTCAGAATAACAACTTATTATACCATATAAAGAAAACATGTAACGACACATGGTATACTTTCCCCACTGACAGCTTCCACGGATGCAAAATCAGATTTTATAATGGTAGAGCTTGTGAAGTGATTTTTTATAACAAAGAGACCGACCCAATCTTCAAAACCGAACACATTTTTTCTAAAAAATATAAGCAGTACTCGCAGTTAAACGAAAAAGGCAAAAAAGTCTATTCTGCAGTTCACGTAATTGGAAAATACAAACTTGAAGTGTTGGGATTCCATGATAAAGG
>CAZFCR010000010.1:0-9609 GCA_964517305.1 uncultured Akkermansia sp. | reverse complement strand
GGCTTTAATTATTTTTATAGACGGTCAGGATCTCTTAAAGTTGTCACATACTTTCAGGCGAATGATTATGGAGAAGAAACCGCTACTTATTATAAAAACGGAAGAATGGCGTCGTATCATAGACAAAATAACATTGATAAAACCAGCACAAGAATATATTATAGGAAAGATGGAACGATAAGGGAAGAACAAAATTTTAAGCCTTTACATGCAATATCAAAAAAATTTTCAAAAAAGAGGTTAATAGAAGTCGATACAACTGCAAAAACTGAAGATGGATTCAAAAGCACTATTTTAGAATTTGATAAGAATGGTGATATTAGAAAGAGACGGGTTGAAATGAATTGAATTTTTTGATTGACTAAAATATGATCTACAAATTTTTTTTTGTGTTACTATTTGCTTTTTCGGGTATTAAAGGATGCAGAAATGCTGATGCTTTAAATAATTCAGAAACGGTGAAGCGTATTGACGATAGTATTAACGTCTATCTTTCTGCAAGCAGAAGTAATATAAACAACTTATTTAATGATTACTCAACAATATTGTTTAATGAAACGGGGTTTTCACTACGGAACACTCTTGATTATATAGATAACCCAGCTCAGGGCACCTATGACTACTATCGAAAGTATATATATGTCCTAATTCTCAATGAGCAACCTTATAAAGCACTTCGATTAATCCGATTATCTCAGCCACTGATAGAAAATCAAGGAAAGTACTATTTTGATCTTGGGCTGATATGGGCTGCAATTCGACCAAATAATTCCAGAGATTCAACTATATTTTATATTGATCGAGCAATTGAAAGTTCACCTCAGAATCCCGATTACTATGCGGCGAGTGCCATTTTTTATTCGTTGGTAAAAAAACCGGATATGGCCCTTAAACAAATTAATAAAGCTGTGGACTTATCGTTAAAAGATAATTTTCGAACGTCACAAGATACTTCTTACGTGAATTTACGCGGCGCACTTAAATTTTCTGTCAATGATTTTGAGGGTGCGTTAAAAGACTTAGAATTTTTGTCGTCAAAAAATATGAATGAATTTGATTTCTACTATTGGCGTGCATATGCCTTTCTTGCCCTTAAAAATTTTCAGAATGCGTTAGAGAATGCTGAAAAGTCTATATCGCTAAATGCGAATTATATACCTGCGTACATCGTGCGTTCTTCTGCCTTGTACAAATTAGATCGAAAAGAGGAATCCTACAAGGATCTTAGATTTGCAAGTTCTAGAGGCGATAGTACGGCAATCAAAATACTCGACATAAGATTTCCAGGCTGGAGAGAAAAATCTTACAAATTACCAATTGAATAAGTTACAATACATACATTAATTTTCTAAGACACAATGATTAGATTGATTAAATGCATTCTGCTGTTGTCCTTAGTGTGGGGAGTAATGGGTGGATGTGATTGGTTGCACGAACGACGGATTTGGTCAAATAAAGATAAATTTATCGGACACTACAAATTGAATCCGGAAAAATCTTTATAGGGTGACTATATACACAAACAAGAATTTTATAAAATAGATCTCCATATTCGTACAGATACAACCTATGAGTTTTCCCAGGACGCACCTTTTATAAAACAAGTAAAGCGGAAATGGAGAATGGCAGGAGGTGATATTAGTTCTTTTTGTGAAATAGTTTATAGTAATGGGGATTTTGATCAACTACTAAAAGAAAACGAAAAGGACATTTACATCGAGTCACCAAGAGCCAAACCGAATGCAAAAAGCGTGAAAATGTTATATTTCAAAAAAGTCAGCAATTAAGCCGCCAATCAATTCTTCACCATATTGATGGAAAGTGTCTCTTTCCATA
Source organism: uncultured Akkermansia sp. (assembly GCA_964517305.1). GTDB lineage: Bacteria > Bacteroidota > Bacteroidia > B-17B0 > Aurantibacillaceae > Aurantibacillus. The sequence continues at coordinate 7,773 of CAZFCR010000010.1, read as the reverse complement.
TGAATAGATGACTTTTCGATAAACCAAATATAGTAACCTCACTCGTGAAGCGCTTTTTTCTATATAACGCACCTCCCGCTATTTAAAGTGCAGCCTTCACCAGATCTGGGTAAAAACAAATCCGCTAAATTTATAACATGAAAATTTTTCTGTTCGTTTTAGTTTCGCTTTGTTTTTCAGCGATGGCCCAGACAGATAGTTTGGTGAAGCTGTATGCCATCGCCAAACAAGATACCACCCGCGTGAATTTAATCAACCAGATCGTTTATTCTTTTGAACAGACAAACCTGGATTCTGCCTCGCAATGGGCTCAAAAAGGTTTTCTGATCTCTGAAAAGACCGCTAACAACAAAGGCATTGGTTATTATTTTAACCATAAAGGCCGTATGAATCTGTACATCCAAAGGTACGACTCCGCTATTTTTTATTTTAAAAAAGCCTATCCGTATTTCGAAAAAGCAGGCTTTATAAAAGGCATGATCAGCTGCAACAATAACATTGGAGCCGTGTACGGAGAAATAGGAAAAAACACGGAGGCGCTGAGCTATCACTTCGACAATCTCAAAATTGGCGAAAAGGCCGGCGATGCTGAATCCGTTGCAAACAGTTATGTCAACATCGGGAACGTCTACAACCAGATGCAGCACTATTATTTATCGGTGCAAAACATTTTAAAGGCCATTCCGCTTTATGAAAAACTGAATTCTGAAAAAGCGCTTGGCACCTGTTATTATAACCTGGCCGTTTCAAACTATCATTTAAAAAATTACGAAAAGGCGACCGAATACGGCCTGCGCTCCAATAACTATTTCGAGCGCTCCAACACCCTGAGTCAGATCCCGAACAATTACAGTCTGCTTTCCAACATTGCCTTCAGTAAAAACGACTTTGACGGCGCGCTGGCAACCGCCAAAACCGGGGCGGCGCTGGCCCTCAAAAATTCAAACAACTATGCGCTTTTTTTTCTTTACGAAAACATGTCACAGGCCTACCGCTCCCAAAAACAACTGGACAGCGCCCTGCTCTGCATCAACAAAGCAGTTGACATCGCACTTCAATTTAATTATGATCCCTTCAAATTAAAATCATACCGCGGCAAAGGGTTTATTCTTCACGACCAAAAAGATTACAAAAAAGCCATCCTGTTTTTAGACACGGCTTTGCAACTGGCAAAAAAAGAAAGGAATCTTGATGTACAAAGCGATTGTAACTTTTACCTCGCCCTTTGTCATCAGCAACTCTCGCAGTCTGACAAGGCTTTTGATCATTTGCTGACCGCATTCATCATGAAAGACACCATCTTTCAAAATTCGAACGCAAGATCAACCCTCGAACTTCAGACCATGTTTGAAACCGAAAAAAAAGAACAGCAGATCAAAACCCAGGATATCCTGATCGAAGCGGCCAAAAATAAAAACGAGGCGAAAAACCGTTTGCTTGTGTTCGCTGCTTTTGCTTCGCTGTGTATAGCGGTTTTTGCTTTTATCGCGTTTAAAAATTACCGTCAGTCAAAAAAAGCAAACCGTCTGATCCAGGAACAAAAACTGGAAGTTGAACTCAAAAACAAAGAGATCACGCAACAAAAACTGATCGTGGAACAAAAACAGAAAGAGATCCTCGACAGCATCCAATACGCCAGACACATCCAACAGGCCATTCTGCCGCCACTTGAACTTATCCACACAACCCTGCCAGACAATTTTATTTTCTACCAGCCGAAAGACATTGTAGCAGGCGACTTCTACTGGGCAGAACACCTGCGGAACAAAGACCAGGACCTGTTTTTTATTGCCGCGGCCGACAGCACCGGGCATGGTGTGCCGGGTGCCATTGTTTCGGTTGTTTGCAGCAACGCGCTGAACAGAAGCGTTAAAGAATACCACCTTACAACACCATCTTCTATTCTTGATAAAACAAGGGAGCTGGTGTTGGAAACGTTTTCAAAAAGTGGGGAAGATGTAAAAGACGGGATGGACATTTCACTCCTTGTATTTGACTTCAACAACAAAACAGTTCAGTGGAGCGGTGCCAACAACGCGCTGTGGTACATTCATGAAGGCACATTCCATGAATTAAAAGCAGATAAACAGCCCATCGGGAAATCTGAAACGGCCAAACCATTTACCAACCACCTGATCCCGTTTCAAACCAACACCAGTTTCTATTTGTTTACCGACGGGTTTCCGGATCAGTTTGGCGGACCCGATGGAAAAAAATTCAAATACAGCCGCTTTGCGGAACTGCTGAAAGAAAGCTCCAGGTTGAGTATGGGCGTGCAGGCAAAACACCTAAGCGAAAGCTTTCACCGCTGGAAAAACACGCAGGAACAAACAGATGATGTTTGTGTGATTGGCATCAGGATTTAACTCTTTTTTATGGCGCCCGGTTCTTTTGCTTGATAACCACACTACCAAAAATTTCCATCAAAACTCAAAAATAAATCCAATCGTTGGCGTTACACTTAAATCGTTGTTCGACAAAATAACGGGAATGGCGTTCGAGCCGTCTGCATTAACCGGTCCACCATCGGTGCTGGCAAAAGCGGTATTCTGTTCGTTTCGTTTAAATGTATAGTCTGGCGCGGATTCCTGCCTGAACAGGAGGGCATTCTGGACATCGATGAACAAATCAAGGGTGGTGCGTTTAAAGTTAAATTTTTTATCTATCCTGAGATCGAGCTGATTAAATGTGTTTAAACGCTCGGTGTTAAGTCTCCTGAAGTCCAAAATCCCTGTACCCGTCAGCAGGTAATTTTGTCGTGAAGCTTCCAGATCAAATGGTGTATATGGAGCGCCACCTGCGAGCCGGTATTTGAGACCAATCTGCCAGTTGTTTTTAAATTTATAACCGAGGGTGGCAGATACAAGATGCTGGTAGTCCCATGACGAAGCGATGAGTTGACCATCCAGACCTGAAAACAGGCTACGGACATAAGTGTAACTGAAAACATAAAACACACGGTTGATGAGTTTCTGCTGTGCAAAAAATTCAAATCCATAACTCTCTCCTTTACCGATGCTGATAATCCGCTCGCTGCCGATAGATCCAAAATCAGTGCCCTGGTTGGCCAGCGACACACCTGTGTTGGCAGACACCGGATAATTGTTATACTGTTTGTAAAAACCTTCCAGTGTAAAACGCAGCGATTCTTTTGGCAGGTATTGTGTACCGAGCACATAATGATTCGATTGTATGTACTTTGTTGATTTGTTGATCAGCTCACCCGATTGGTCTCTGAAACCAAGTGAAGTGTAGGTTGGAATTTTATAATAGGATCCTATTGATCCCGTGATGTCGAATTTTGAATTGAGGTGATAAGCCAGCGATAACCTTGGCGACAAGGCTTTTAAAGGATTGTTGCCTTCATTGGTAAAACTGTTCATATCGGTTCTGATGCCGAATGAAAAAAGCAGTCTTTCGTCAAAAATATTTTTTGAGACAGTGGCAAAGGCGCCGTATTTAAAATAATCAATGGCGCTGTTAAAGTTGATGGTCAGCGGCGCTGCGATCTCTGCACCCAGGCTGTCCCTGATGGGATTGCTCAACTGATTAAACAACTGCGTATTGTATTTTACGTATTGCGCCATCACACCACCACTGATCTTCCATCCGGAAACGTATTTATTAACATCGAAACGAAATTTGTTTTCAATTTCCTGTGAACGTAATTTAAATGTACGTTTCTCTTCCACCTGGTTTTCGTCTTCAAACTTATCCAGCGCGTTGTTAAACATGTTACGACTAAGCGTCACATTGATAAAACCTTTGTTGATGAGACGCTTCAGAGCAAATCCGGTGGTGTAGTTCCACTGGTTGATGTAAGGCAAGGAACGGGTGATGTAAATGTTTTCGGGCGTTGATTCTTTTGGTGTTGCAAAAGCGAACTCATCTATCGCGCCTATGCCGATGGCAGTGAGTGTAGTTTTTTCATTGAATTTATGCGTGACCTTGTATTGAAAATCCCAGTAATTGGGTCTGATCGGCAGATCGAGCACCTGGAACAGATACTGCAGGTAAGAACGGCGTCCGGAAACAAGGAAATTTGTTTTTTTACTGATCGGGCCTTCAAGTGTCAAAGCAGTTTCTGTGCCGCTTAACCGGAAATTTCCGGACAATTTTTCCGGGTTCCCTTCACGTTGTTTAATAATAAAGGTGGAAGCGAGCGCGTTGTCGTACCTGGCATCGAAGGCCGATGAACTCAGTTTTACATCTTCAATAAACGATACATTCAAAATCCCTGTTGCACCGCCCGAACTCCCCTGTGTCTGAAAATGATTCAATACAGGGATTTCAATGCCATCGAGGTAATACACATTTTCATTAGGCGCGCCACCACGGATGATGATGTCGTTGCGCGCGGCCCCTCCACCCGATCCGCCAACGCCGGGCAGTGTCTGAATCACACGCGATACATCAAAATTACCACCCGGATTACTTTTCACCTCTTCGCTGGTTAATTGCTGAACCGAAAGCGGTGTCACCATATCGGTGGCGACTGCGGATTTACCTTTATCGAAAGTAACACTTACCTCTTCGAGGTCTTGCGATGTTTCATCGAGTTCAAAATTCACTATCTGCGCGTTACCCGAGTTAAGCACAATGTTCTCTTTTACAAGCACGTTGTATCCGATAAAAGAAGCCTTTAAACGGTAAGTTCCAACGGGAACTTCCAGCCGGTAATTGCCATCGACATCGCTGGTGGTGGCGAATGCTGTTCCTTCAATTGCAATCACGGCACCAACTATCAATTCCTGTGTGTTTTTGTCTTTTACAAATCCCCGGACTATGCCATTGGTTTGAGAATTTACTGCAAGCACCATGGACATGAACAGGCAAAAAAAGAAAAGTCTGAAAATCATATAATACGTTTTTGTACTTTTTGACAACAAACCTTGCTCTATTTTGTTTAAACGATATGAAATTTAGTACAGATCCGAACGAAAATGGGCTATACTGATCCGGCTTATGGTGAATTCACATTCTAAATATCAACTAATCAAGGACTTGATTGATAAAGTGGCGCAGTTTGAAGAGTCGGTGCCAGCTGAGGAGATGACCATGGCTGCATTTGTTAGCTATTTAAACAACATTGACCAGGATGGCGCGCTCCCTATGCGAAAACTCGGAGGCGAACTTGAAGACAATATGCATCGCGCCGGAAATGAACAGGATACGCAAATCGCGATCCTGGTAACGTTTATGAACCGCTACGCAAAACTGTATGCGAAAAAAGTATTACAGAACAGTCCTCTTTCAACGGCGGATGAATTTTCTTACCTCATTGTGCTGCTTACACACAGCAGCCTATCGAAAACCGAACTGATCCATAAAAACGTGCACGAAAAAACAACGGGCATGGAGATCTTAAAACGTTTGTTGAAACAGGGCTACATCCGTCAGTTCGACGATGCTGAAGACAAACGCACACAAAGAGTCGCGATTACCGAAGCCGGGAAAGGCGTACTTTTTTCAGTACTCGGTCAAATGGGTGATGTGACCAAAATTGTAACAGGCAATCTCACACCACTTGAAAAAAACAGCTTGGCTTATTTATTGCGAAAACTCGACCACTTTCATTTTGATATTTTTATGAATGAAAGACAGACGCCGCTAGAGGAGATCATCAGGAAAAAGATGAATGGGTGACACTCGTTTGTGTTGTGTTTTTTATCGCATAATCTGCATCTTTTGTACTTGCTTGGAAAGTCCATTTGAAAAATGCAAAAAATATATTCCGGGAGCGTAGTGCAACAAATCAAGGTGGGATATACCGGGCTGTATAGTTGCTTCACCCATTACCCTGCCATACACATCTTTAATCAGAACATTTAATTCTAAATTATTGTCAATGCTAATCACGTCATTGGCAGGGACTGGATAAACCCTGATCTTTTTTGCTTCCGTCTCAGTCAGATCCAGACATTTTAAAACCGAAACCAATACCAGCTTACTCCCTCTACAATTGAGATCATTATTATAAGCCGTTAAAAAATAATTCGTAGTCACTGAGGGCGTAACCGCAATGGAACTTGTGGTGGCACCGGTAGACCATGAATAACTAAGAGCGCCTGAAGCTGTTAAAACGAGGGGCGGGCCCCCCTGACATGTAGTAAAAGTTCCGGCAATCTGCAGTACGGGCGTGGTTCCTGTGATGTTCAGGATTTTCTTAAAAGAGTAGGAAGTACAACCATAATGTAAGATTAGAGAAACCGTATAAAAACCGGCTGATGAATACACATGAACGGGATTAGCTGTGTTCGCTACATTGGCCGGTCCGGATGCCGGATCACCAAAATCCCATTCAAAAGACGTGATTGAATTGTTCTGTGCACAACTGGTCTGCATGCTATTTGATGCAGGCGCGCTGAAACTCGCCGTCTGGCAACTCACCTGCGGCTCAATAGTATAAGTAAATGACTGGTGTTCGGGGAGAAAATAATCATTCACAAAGCCAGGCAAACCCAGAATACATGTATCTGGAAATATCGAAAAACCAGAATCAACATAATTACAGAGACTGCCTGTCAGTTCAGGATTATTAATGACACCAAGAGCAGACTTCTGATTTCTGGCCACATAGATTTTTCTATCAGCGCCTAACTGCAGCTGGTAAATTGCCCCCGCTCCAGGAATATTTGTTTGCGAAGCAACTATTGCCTGAGAATTTCCTGCACAAAGATTAAACTGGATCAATGCTGTGGGATACTCTGTAGAAACGTACAACTTTGAGCCATCTGAGGAAAATTCACATCCATAAGGAAAACCCAATCCAGATCCTATGATCAAAGAGTTAGATACCACACCTGACTGGTTATTAAAATCGAATAACTCAACACTTCCGGCACCCAAAATTGCTACCGCGAGTTTATTACCCTGAGGAGAAATTTTAAGAGCTCCAAAACCGTCAGTAACGTATGTGTGAACACTGCCCACAGGTGACAGCACTGCATTAGTGTTTACACCGCTGGCTGTGAGCAAATACGACCGAAAATTGTCTGACTGCCAGTCATGGGAAACAATCCACACATCCCGTCCATTACAGTGTTTCGCCCCAGTTAACCGCTCAGTGCCGGGTGCCGACAACAGCACATTTTTGATAACAACTGAACCGGTTCCGCCAGCCAGGTTCATGTTCACTACCGAATAACAAAGTCCCTTACCAAGTGTCGTGAGGTCTTGTGTGAAAACATAATAAAGACTGTCATTTCCGGGCTGTTTCACAATCAAGGCAGATTGTGTGGTCGATATTTGTCCAAACAATCCCGTACCATTGGGCATAACCTGGTGAGAAGCGTTCCAAACCGTTACACCATCTGTATAAAATAGCAGATTGCCGTTTTCATCAGCAATTGAAGAACTTCCTTCGTAAGTGTACAAGCCGCTGTTATTATTCAGTGCTGTGGGTGGATTAGTCAAAAAATTGATTGCCGCGTACTTACCAAAGTACCATTGGGACACCTGAGTCTGGGCTTGAATCCTAATGGAGTGCAAACAGACGAAAAATATTAAAAATCGAAATACTTTCAATATTTATAAAACAAACTTCTTGAATGTTGTTTAAATTTATAGAATATCCACATGACGCCCAAATTTAAAGTGCTGCTAAAAAGATGAGGAGAAAAAAATCATACCATCTGCTGACATCTGCAATAATTCTTTGGATCTGGTGATTTTAGCCGATGTATTGTACTCAAAAGTTTCATTTCACAGCATAATGGAGCTGGCTACTTAACCCGATATATCATACTACGTTCTTACGGATTACAAACCATT
>CAZFCR010000009.1:0-21539 GCA_964517305.1 uncultured Akkermansia sp. | reverse complement strand
ACCACCACAGAGATCTATACGCATCTCGACAGGCAGTTCCTGCGTGATAACATAATAAGTTATCATCCACGCAATAAAAAACAGTAATTTTGTAACCGATGAAATCCTTTAATGTTCCTGAATTTTACAGGAGTCCGATCATATCCAAAGTGAAGCAGTATCGCAAGATTCAGGATCCGAGGAAAAAAGACAACAGTCCGACTGTGCTTGATTTCGGTCGTGTGAAATATTATGTTGCCAGGCATTTCGGGTTTTGTTACGGTGTTGAGAACGCCATTGAGATCGCTTTCAGGGCGCTTGACGAAAATCCCGGCAAACGTATTTTTTTACTGAGCGAAATGATTCACAACCCCGAGGTCAATAAAGATCTTCAGTCGCGGGGTGTACGGTTTTTACAAAGCACACACGGAGAACAACTCATTCCTTTTGAAACCCTGACGGCGGAAGATGTGGTGATGATCCCAGCGTTCGGCGCGCCGCTCCCTCTTCTTAAAATGCTGGATGAGCGCGGAATTAAAACCGAGGCCTACAATACTACTTGTCCTTTTGTTGAGCGTGTCTGGAAAAAATCGGAACAGATCGGACAAAGCAGTCATACCATCATTATCCACGGTAAACACAATCACGAAGAAACCCGTTCTACTTTTTCGAGAAGCGCGGTAGACAGTGCTGCCGTTGTAGTGGTGCGTGACCTGGAAGAAGCTCAGCGACTGGGTGAATACATTAAAGGCGGCAAAAGCCAGGAAGAATTTGAGAAAGAGTTCGAAGGGAAACATACTCCCGGTTTTGATGTTGGCCGCCATTTTGAAAAGGTAGGCGTGATCAATCAGACGACGATGCTGGCCACCGAAACGCAGGCGATAGCCGACTATTTCAGGAATCTGATGACAGAAAAATACGGCAACGATCAGGTAGCCGCTCACTTTGCTGATACGCGCGACACCTTGTGTTATGCGACCAACGAAAATCAGGATGCCACCTACGGGATTCTTGAAACGGATGCTGATCTTGCTATTGTGGTGGGAGGATATAACAGCAGCAATACATCACATCTTGTAGAACTCTGTGAAAGGAAATTTCCGACCTATTTTATTTCTTCTGAGAAAGAGATTGAAAATGAATCAGTGATTCATCATTTTGATTATCCGAATAAAAAGAGGATCACCACTTCAGGTTTTCTTCCTGCCAAGAACATCGTTCGCATTGTGATAACCAGTGGTGCTTCGTGTCCCGATTCGCTGCTCGACGCTGTGATGCACAGAATCAATCAACTTATGGGCGTGGATACGAGCGCGGACGAGGTGATCAAACATATAAAAACATTTACCCCGAATTGATGCAGGTACGATTAAGCAAACCAATTATTTTTTTAGACATCGAGGCTACCGGACTCAGTGTGGGTTCCGACAGGATAGTGGAGATATCGCTGGTGAAGATGAATACCGATAACTCCACTGAAACGATGACGGTGCGCGTTAATCCGGGTATTCCAATTCCTGCCGTGGTATCCAAGATCCATGGGATTTACGACAAAGATGTGGCCGGTGAGCCTGATTTTAAAACGCTGGCGCCTTCACTGCTTCGTTTTATAGGTAACGCAGATTTTGCAGGTTACAATTCAAATAAGTTTGACATTCCTCTGCTTGCTGAAGAGTTTCTGAGGGCGGAAGCGGATTTTGATCTCGAAGGCCGCAGGCTGGTCGATGTTCAGAATATCTTTCATTTTATGGAACCGCGTAACCTGGCCGCGGCCTATAAGTTTTATTGTAACAAAAGTCTTGAGAACGCCCACAGCGCAGAGTTTGACGCGATGGCCACGCTCGAAATTTTTAAGGCACAGTTGCAGCGTTACGAAAACACACAACTGGAAGACGAAAAGGGAAACCTCTACCAGCCAGTAGTTAACGACATTTCAAGACTAAGCGAACTCAGTGCCCGTACAAAAAATGTAGACCTCGCGGGGCGCATTGTGTACAATGAAAAAGGGCAGGAGGTATTCAGTTTTGGAAAACACAAGGATAAACCGGTTACCGAAGTGTTTACGAAAGAACCGTCATACTACAGCTGGATGATGAATGGCGACTTCCCCCTTTATACCAAAAAGGTCATTACCAAGATCAGGTTAAAAATGAAGGCTTAGGCTTTAAACGCTTCTGTAGCTTTTCTCACGCTGCCGTGAGCGAGCAGAAGGGCTTTTGCTTTTTCGTAATCAGAGATCCCTGTGTTCCGCATCAGCATTTGTGTTCCGCGGTCAACAAGTTTGTTATTGCTCAATTGCATGTCCACCATTTTATTGCCTTTTACTTTTCCCAGCTTGATCATCACGGAGGTGGAAATCATGTTAAGAGCGAGTTTCTGCGCTGTTCCGCTTTTCATGCGGGTTGAACCGGTCACAAATTCGGGCCCCACAACTATCTCAACCGGGTACTTCGCGATGGAAGCAACAGCACTGTTGAGGTTGCAGGTGATACAGCCGGTGGTGATGCCATTCTTGTTACAGGATTCCAGTGCGCCTGTCACATAAGGTGTGGAGCCTGATGCAGCGATCCCGATCACAACATCTTTTTCGCTTACCTGATGTTGCTGAAGGTCTATCCATCCCTGCTTGGTGTCGTCTTCAGCAAATTCAACCGCTTTTCGGATAGCCTGGTCGCCCCCGGCGATCAAGCCCACAACCACTCCCTGGTCTATGCCATAGGTGGGCGGGCATTCGCTGGCGTCTACAATGCCTAGCCTGCCGCTGGTTCCGGCACCCATGTAAAACAAACGTCCACCAGTTTGCATTTTTTCGACGATGGCAGCTACGAGCGTTTCTATCTGAGGAATCGCTTTTTCAACCGCCAGCGGTACCGAACGATCCTCTTTGTTCATGTTAACAAGCAATTCGTGAATGCTCATTTTTTCAAGATCACTGTAATGCGAGTCGGCTTCGGTGGTTTTCATAAACTAAAGATAAGGTCAAAAAAAAAGCTGCCATTTGCTGGCAGCTTTTTGTTATTAAAAAGATGGTGTTATTTAGTTACCACCAGTTTCGTTACGCGTTGTACACCTGAGTTGCTGCTGATGTTCACAATGTAAACACCGCTGTTAAGGTTTTTGGTATCGAAACGGTATTCGATCTCACCCTGATTGAGCTTGCCAAGGTTTTCGCTTAATACCAGGCGACCGCTGATGTCCATGATGTTCACCATGGCATCTTCTCCGTCGATGCCTGTAAATTGCACAGTCACTCCGCCGTTGCTCGGGTTCGGGTACACATTGAGGTTACCTGCCGAAGCCGGCTTCTGGAATTCTTCGATCGCTACAACATAAGGAACAAATAAGGCGCGGCTTGACCAAACTCCGCGGCCATTGGTGGCAACGTAGATCTCACCTGAGTTGTAGCTGTCCCAATGATCCATTACCTGTTGTTCGATATCAAAAATCTGAACGGCAGGCAATTGCAGGTTGTTCACTTTAGACCAGGTGCCCGCGGTGATATCGCTGGTGTAATACAGACCATCATCGGTTCCTACAAATACTTTTTTGCTGTCGTTTTTTTCGATGAGAGATGAGTAGGTAATGGCATTTGCAGTAAGATCTCCGCCGGCTTTTGCTGACCAGGTAACGGCGTTACCACTGGCAGTTTTAATGTTGCCCGAACTGTACATTACTGAAGAACTTGCGCCACCCTGTGCTCCGTTGAGTGTAACCAGCACGTTGTTATCGTCGTTGCTGACACTGATACTGGTAATGTGTTTGCTGAAAGATCCAACAAGTGTGGTCCTGTATGGTGACCTCGGGTTAATATTGGCTGAGTTGGCCGAGCTGTTCACATACTGAAATACATCAGTGTAAAACTTACCCGAATAACTTGCCGGAGAAAGATCCATGATATCGGTGATGTGCGAAACACGGTAGAGGTTCGAGGTGGTGGTTGATCCGGTTACAGGACCGTTTATTGCGAAATAAAGTTCGGTGCCGTTTTTGCTCCATTCCAGTACGCTTGGTTTGCCGGTGTACTGGATGGTAAGCGTTTGCGATGGAGATCCGTTTGGTTCGTCGCTGAGACAGCCGGATTGACTCACCCTTACAAAATTGAGAGGGTCGTTAAGGCTCAATGGCGCTTTAGACACCACAATGGCATTGGCTCCTCCTGTAATACCACCGTCTTCGATGGCTAAAGCAAGACGCGCCGAACGAAGCATGGCAATTTTAACCGGCTGGTTGTTTTTTGCAAACGATACAGCGCTGTTGCCAACCGTGCTAAAAGTTCTCACCGGGGCGCGTAAAGCGGTAACCGTTGTATTTAAGCCGGATAATGTGTTAGAGCTTAATCCCTGCATGTTATAGTTGGTGCTGGCTGTTGGGGTTACCACAAAAAGCGTATCTGATTGCGAGATGGCACCCGGGTTGAGCACATAAGTAGCTGTACCAATTGTACTGAAGGTTTGAGCAGTCACACTGTTTGATCCTGTTTCAGTGATGGTGAAATCAGTTACAGTTGCAGGTGATTTTACAAAAAATGTACCAGTTGTCTGAGTAATGTTGCCAGGCATCAGAACAAATGTCGGACTTGGAATGCCGGTGGTTGGATCAGCAACAATCGTGTGCGTTACCGGTTTGGCCGAGATAGAGAAAGTTAACTGTTGTGTTATGGTGTAACTGGTGCTTATTGCCGGAGATACAGTGAATACCGGTGAGCTCTGACTGACGTTGCCCGGTGTCAGGACATAGGTTCCGTTTGGCGTTGCGCTGTTGGATGCAGCCACCTCAAAAGAGGGGTAACTGCCATAGGCCCAGTTGAGAGGCTTGGTGAGCACTGTAGAATACGTTGCAGTTCTGGTTGAGATGTTATTGTCGACAACTGATACCGCATCTCCTGCCTTGTATTTATAAAATACCGTGGCAAAAATCCTGTAGTACGATGAATTGTCTACTGCAGATGATGTTTGTGTTTTGTTTGCATAGGGCGGTGCAGAAAAAGTAACAGATATCTCATCAAGTGCCGTACCGGCATTTAACGAAACGGTAGGATTGACACTGGTACTGATTGGTCCCGTTGTGCTGAGGGACGTGCCGGTTAAAACTGTAACTGAGGCCGAAGGTACATAGCCATTCGTCAGCTTAAGGGTAATGTCTTTTTTGTCGGCTTGTGTAAAAGGCACCGACACATTTTCAGAGCCGGAAACAGGAATGGTAACAGTACCGGTTCTGATTACAATGCTGTCGATAAGTGCCACAGCGTTAGGGCGGGCAGCGGAAAATGTAAACGTGCTTCTTGAAACGAGGTCAGCAACACTGGCAAAGGATGTCTGGAATCTTAAAGAGTCGTTGTAGAACAATGCTGAGTCAGGAGAAGTAGGACGCTGGCCATAATATTCCCAGAGTCTGAAAGGTGTTCCTGTGTTGACGTTGTCGTTGCTGAAGCCCGAAACACCCGGCGTTAAACGGGAAAGCGGACCGGTATAAGCGTTCATGTTGACGATAGAAGGTTGTGCGGTTTTAACGTTGGTGGTGCGGTACAGGTTACCGTTACCTGTTGAGAAAAATGCTGCATCCGGCAGTATTTTTGAATACTCGGCATTGTAAACTTCCCCTCCAATATAACTAGATTCCTGAGTAACAGTAGAAAATGTACCACTGAAATAGGTAAGGCCATTTCCGCCTGTACCCCCGATGAAACCAGAATAAGGTGTTACCGCTTGTCCGCTAACAGTTGAAACCGGAGCGGTTGTAATAGGGAAACGTTCGATGCTAACGGAGTTGAACTGACCGGTAACGAGGCCTTTGTAAAAAGGCTGAAAGGTGAGTCCCATATCAATAGAGCGGTAGATACCCGCATCGGTGATGAAATAGAGTTTGTTCGGGCTGCCTGCTACTGCCTTGATGTCATGGATGTTTTCATGCAGATAAAAAGGTGTATTAATCGCAAAGCGGCTTCCGAACTCATCCCATGAGCCAACAGGCGAAGCATCTGAACCCAGATTACGGTTCCTTGTCCATGCAAATGCCGCGTACCCTCCGAAAAGCACCATGTCAGGGTTCAATGGGTTTACCACAATAACGTGTGCGTAATCGCCGGTTGCTAAGTTGGCGTTGTTGCTTAAAGGATCAAGCGCTGCAGAGCCCTGATGAATCAAACCCCAGGTAGAACCTCCGTTATACGAAACAAAAAATGCCTTAAGGCCTGCTGAGTTGGAAGACGCGAGAAAAGGAGTACTGTTATTTTTTTTCGCGCAGGATGCATAAACTATGTTATTATTGGTAGGAGACACGGCCAGTTCGATGCGGCCATAATTAGAATCTCCGAGAATTGAATTTGTTGGGGTGATGTTACTGAAAGTACTAAGAGTGTTGTCGCTTGATCTGAAAACTCTCCCTGAAACATTTGTAAACGGCGCGTTGCCTCTTTCGTTACCAATTGAGCAATACAGAACCCCTGTGTTATCGAACTTAACATCCATGCCATAGGTTACATCGTTTGTAACCGTGTAAGCAGCAAGATTGGCGGTGGTAAAACTGCTGCCGCCATCAGATGAAATGAGAATTCCTTTGTTAGTGGCAATGGCTATTTTACTCGCGTCAACCGGGCTGCATGCAATACGGTTGATGCAGGTTCCGGTAATGGCGCTTGATGCAACAAGTGATAACTGGGAACCATTCAACTGATAAAGTCCTGAACCAATCTGTGCACGGGTTTTCTGGCCATAACGCAGAAAACCTTCACCCGTACCAACATAAATAACATTATTAATGGCCTGCGCCATGTAGCTGATGTTTTTTACCGTACCCTGATCATCTATCGGCACCCAGTTGGCACCAGCGTCGTTAGACCTGAAAACACCACTGGAAGCACTTCCTACATACAACGTACTCGGGCTGTTCCTGTCAACCACCATGTTCCGTGCACGGCCGGCCGTGTATACAGGTCCGGCAGGACCCCAGTTGAACTGAGCTTCGAGAACATTGCTGAAGGCAGTCAGGGCAACAAGACTTAAAACTCTACTTAGTTTTGTAAACATATTATTCTTCATTCCTAATGATATTTAAAATTCAAGGCTTAACAAATTTGTTTAAATATATTCACAAAACAAAATGTTTCACCCGCGTTTCGGTAAAAAAAACGGCTTTTTTGTTATCTGGCAACTATTCAGACTTTACTGGTCTGGCCTGATCAGCCAGCGGAAAAAATCCAAAGACTCTTATCAGAACCTCTCCAGGTTGGAAAAGAAAAAGTTTGATTCGATGTTGGCGTTTTCGTCGCTGTCGCTACCATGAACCGCATTGGCAGCAATTGATTTAGCGAACACCTTGCGGATCGTTCCTTCATCGGCTTTTGCAGGATCGGTTGCGCCGATGAGTTTGCGGTAATCAGCCACAGCATTGTCTTTACTGAGTACAGCTGCTACAATAGGTCCGCTGCTCATGTATTCGGTAAGTTCACCATAAAAAGGACGTTCTTTATGAACTGCATAAAACTGACCGGCCTGTTCGGTGGTGAGTTTCATATATTTCATAGCCAGGATCCTGAATCCGGCTTTGTTGATCATTGCTAAAATCGGACCGATGTTGTTGGCTTCAACAGCATCCGGCTTAATCATCGTAAAAGTAATATTACCTGTCATTTATGTATAAATTGGGGAGCAAAAGTAGTAAAAATGGCCGGCGCAACCAAATAATATATGCTAAGAAACCCCGCGTGTGTCCTTTTAAATGTGACGCCGTGTTTGTATCTTTCAGTGCTTATGAACTTTCTTAACACGCTTCGGGTATGAGCCGTCAGACATTTGAACTTCTTGTACTGGGAAGCTCCTCGGCCAGTCCCACCTCTGAACGCAATCCCAGCGGTCAACTGCTCAACATCGCCGAGCGCATTTTCCTGATCGACTGTGGAGAAGGCACACAGATTCAGCTTCGCCGCCTAAAGGCACGATTCCAGTCGATCGATCATATTTTTATTTCGCATTTGCATGGAGATCACTTTTTTGGTCTTCCGGGTCTGCTCAGCAGCATGCACCTGCTGGGCCGGAAACAAACCCTGAATGTATACTGTCCTAAAGAGCTGAAAGATATTATGGATGTGATCAACAGCGTTTCCGAAACACGACTTAGCTACACCATTAACTGGCATTTTACCAGCGGGCAAAAAATGGCCCTGTTGTATGAAGATCAGAAAGTGGAGGTGTTTTCTTTCCCTCTGAAACACCGCATCTTCTGTACAGGATTTTTGTTCAGGGAAAAACCTTTGCCAAGAAAGATTGATAAATATAAACTTGAAAAACTTGAAATTTCGCTGGCCGATATCCTGCTTTTAAAGGCAGGTCACGATGTGGTTAACAAGAATGGCGTGCTGGTTAAAAATGAAGAAGCAACCTTCGATCCGCCTCCGCCACGTGCTTATGCTTATTGCAGCGATACTGTTTTTGATCCCGAAGTCATTGACTATGTCAGAGGGGTTGATCTTCTTTATCACGAAAGCACCTTTCTTGATGACAACGCGGAGCGGGCCGCTAAAACATTTCACAGTACTGCGCGCCAGGCGGCTACCATCGCAAGGGATGCAGGGGTGGGCCAGTTGTTGCTGGGACATTATTCTGCCCGCTACGGCGATATTCAGGGCTTTCTGAAAGAAGCCGGTGAAGTGTTTGTCAACAGCCTGTTAGCAAGCGATGGTAAAAAAGTTAAAATTTAACCTTCGTTTTAAAATTGTGTCGTATCTTTGCCTGAATGATCAAAGTACTCATAGCTGATAAAAATTTTCTGTCCCGCGTAGGTCTGGAATTATTAGTAGGAGAACTGAAGGGATTTGAACTTGTGCCCTCTGTTTGTGGCGATAAGGAAGACCTGGCCAGCCAGTTGTTTCTTAACAAACCGAATCTCCTGATCGCTGATTTTATCAGTTTGGGAATTACCACTGAAGAATTAAAAACTCTTACAAAAAAATACAACCGCACCCGGTTTCTGGTCATCACCGAATTGCTGGCAAAACAGGAACTGAATAAAGTAATGGGTAGCGGTATCACCAGCTTTTTATTAAAAGATTGCGACAAGAGTGAGATTTTAGAAGCCATTAACTCGACCATCAAAGGCGAAAAATTTGTCTGCAGCAAGATCATTTCTCTGATGTCTGCTTCTGATGAGATTGTTCCGAATAATTCTTTCATCAAATCACTCGGCTGCGATGGTGTGCCGGTAACCGACCGTGAGATCGACATCATCCGTGGCATTGCCGAGGGACTTTCAAATAAACTGATCGCTGATAAACTTAAACTCAGCACACACACGGTGAATACACACCGCAAAAACATCATGAACAAACTGGGCGTTAACAATACAGCAGGTGTGGTGATGTTTGCGGTAAAAAATCAATTACTGGAAACCAATTTCAGTCTCTTCGAATAATTTTATCGGTATTTTTTCAGGCAGAGGCGTATTTTCTTTTCCTGATGTAGAACTGCGTCACAGCAAAAAGTATCACCAGCAACAAAGGTGCAGCCACGTTCATGATCTGCCAGTAAGTTCTCTGGTCAACAACCTTCGATTTATCAAGTAATCTTAATTTCACTTCCCGCGAGCGCAACTGCAACATGCCTTCATCGTCGAGCAGGTAATTCACACAATTAAGCAGAAATTTTTTATTCGCGAAATTCTGTTGAGTGTTCCGGTCAAACCCGAGTTGATAAACCTGGCCTGTGCTGCGCTGGTATTCGTTGCGTGCCACATCGCCATCGGCTACCACAATCATGCGTGTTTCTTTTCCCTCATCAAGGTGGTGAAAATTGGTATCGTTTCTGAACACGGAGGGCAGACGGTTCTCAACAAAACTTCTGAACCGGCCTTCAAGCAAACAGGCCACTGGTTTGTAGGAATCTCTGAACTGTGATTCAAGCGGAGGTCGCGCGGCCGTTGACAGGTGAACACGCGCGGGAGTGGGTTGCGTTTTGGTGTTTTTGGAGGTATGGAGGAGAATGGTTTTTTTAATGCCCTTGGCCGAACTGATGGTATCAAGGGTGCTGGCATAATCCATTTTGATAAGATCCAGATTTTTTACAATGGGGTGTTCGTTGTCTGCGAGCACGAGGGGCGAATACACCCAGGGCAGCAACTGAAACTTGGGCTGTCCTTTCTGAAAACCTGTATTTACTTTTAAAAGTCCGCACTGAAGGTCCTGCACCAGTTCGGGATTTAAACGTACGCCGTATTTAAAAAGCATTTGTTCGATGTTCAGAGGCCGGTTGATGCCGATGGTAAAACCACCGCGGCGCAGGGAGTCGAGATTGGTTGAAACAGGATCGATGAGCCAGAGTACCTTGCCGCCATTCATGATAAACTGGTCAATGATGTATGCTTCTTTATCGGTAAATGCGGAGTCGGGTTGTGCAATCACGATGGCGTCGCTGCCTTTGAGCGCTGTCAGTTCTCGTCCTTTCGAGATCCGTGTGCGGTTCACCGTGTAATATTCCGACAGTGTACGCATAAAGTCATACACATGAAGCGTATCAAGTTCATTATGACCTTCAATAAAAGTGACTTCCGCTTTTCTTTCACGCTGCAGTTTGCGGATGGTGTTCGTGAGGCCGTATTCGAGTTCTTCAACACTGTTGTTGATGGCTTCGTCCATGTCAACACTCGGCGTGTTGCGGGTGTAGATCTGCCAGACCGCTTCTTTACCTTTGTGACTGACAATGGCGCCCGGCCAGATGATGTTCTGCGTTGTTTTTTCGCGACCTTTGATGGTCACATCTTCAGGCATGAGTCCTTTTTTGTAAAGCTGGCGTTCAACGTTAATAGCTTCTTCCCTTGTGAGTCCTTCACCGGGGGTGATGAATTCATACTGTACATTGTTGTTTGAATACGCGCGGAATTCGTCGAGTATTTCACGCGTTTCATTTCTCAGTCGTGTGAAACCCGGGTTGACATCGCCGCTCAGGTAAATTTTAAGATAAACTTCGTCGTTGAGTTCTGATAACAGTTTTTTAGTTGAAGGGGCAAGTGTGTAGCGTTTCTCAGAAGTAAGATCAAACCTCAGAAAAAAGAAAGAAGCAACGAAGTTGAATAAAATGATGATGACCACGAATGTGGCGAGTGAAAAAAGGTTACGGCGTTTGGCCGCCTGTTGCGGGGAATTTTTTGCAGCTACCATTTCCTGCTTTCCAGCACCAGTCTGGTTAAAAGATTAAACAAAACAATTACGCTGAAAAAGTAGATCATGTCGCGTGTATCTACCACGCCACGGCTCATGCTGAGATAATGGTCGTTGATGCCAAGGCCTTTGAACAAGGCGTCGTATTTTCCAAACACGCCGCTCTGCGCAATAAATTCAAATCCGATGTAGGCGAAGAAACACAGCAGCATGGCCATGATGAACGCAATGACCTGGTTTTCGGCAATGGCAGAACAAAAAATACCGATGGCAACAAATGCCGCGCCCAAAAACATAAGACCGATGTAAGAGCCCCACATGCCGCCGGTATCGATATTCCCTTTAGGCGCACCAAGTTTGTGAACGCTGTAATAATAAATAAGCGTTGGCAGAAGGGAAACAAGCACAAGACTGAAACCGGCAAGGTATTTCGCCATGATGATCTGAAGATCGGTTAGCGGCCTCGTTAATAATAATTCGATGGTGCCGGTTTTTCGCTCCTCTGAAAAAGAGCGCATGGTGATGGCCGGAATAAGAAAAAGATAAACCCAGGGAGCAATAAAAAACAGCGGGTCAATGTTGGCAAAACCGTTATCGAGGATGTTGTAACCGCCCCCTTCGGCCGGGATGATCCACATAAATACGCCAATAAGTGTAATGAAAACACTGATGGCGATGTAACCAATAAGCGAACTCAGGAAACTGCGGACCTCTTTAAGATACAGTGTGAACATAGCCCGTAAAAGTACATAAATAAAATCCCAAATTGAAGCAGGCTGTCAAAAATCGGGAGAGGTTGGCAGGAAAGAATTATTGTTATTGTTCATCCTCTTCCATCAGCGCCGGCGTGTCGGAACTGTCGAGGATCTGGTAAACTTTGTTGGTCTGGTAAGCTGTGGAATTGAGCTGGTTGCTCAGGATCACCACTGTGAGTGTATCCTTCAGCCGGCGGTTAAACGCGGAGCGGTACCCGTGCCACCATCCGTTGTGGTACACTTCTTTTTTATCGGGATCATTAAAGTTCCTCATGCGCCAGCCGTATCCGTAATTGCTCAGTTTTTTTTCTTTGCTGAAGGCTGTGTAAGCGAGTTCCTGCGTTTCTGAACTGATGATCCGGTCCTGGTAAAGGGCTTCGCTGAAAAGAAACAGGTCGTAGGGCGTTGAATACAGACTTTTGTCACCGAGAACATAATCGCTCGCGTCGAATCCAATAGGACGCCAGCGGTTATCGTAAGGCCGGGTGATGTTATCTCCGTTAAGATCAATTTCTTCGATGGTGGCTGTATTTTTCATCCCGAGCGGAACAAAAATTTCCTGTCTCAGAAACGAAGAATAGCTGGTGCCGGCTACTTTTTCGATAAGGAGTGCCAGTAAGGCGTAATTGGTGTTACAATAATTAAATCGTTTACCGGGTTGCAGGTAGGGTTTTACTTTTTTTGAAAGGAGGGTGTTGTACATCTCCAGGTTCGACATCTTGTAATTGGGTTTACAGATCTCGGAATTCAGACAATAAATGTAGTTGGGTAATCCTGAACGGTGACTGAGTAATTCTTTGACAGTTACACCTGGATATGGAAAATCTGGAAAATAATCAGTGAATGGCTTTGAAATATCAAGTTGTTTTCTTTCGTGCAGCATCAGGATCGCGGTGGCTGTGATCACCTTTGATACGGAGGCCAGCTGGAACATAGACGAATCGGTAAGCATGTTTTTAGCAGGCCTGTCGAGGTAACCCAGCGATTTTCTGTAAATAACCCTTCCGGCTTTAGAAACAAGAACAGACCCGTTAAACGCGCCGCTGTTATGCAGGCCGGTAAAAAACACATCCAGTTTGGCTGCCAGCTTATGTTGCTCCGCGCTGAGGTTTGAAAATATCTTCGGACCTTTGTACTCGGTAAAATGATTGTTGCCGGGTTCAAGCGAGGCGTTGCCACAACTCAAAAACATCACCAATAAGGCGCCTAACAGAAAAATACGGTTCATTTTGCTTTTTTATTTCTCTTGTTCGTATTTACAGAACTTTCTGTGTCTTCATTATTATACTTGTTATAATCAAGATGGTTGCCCCAGAAATTCATTTGTTGTTTGATCCAGCTTTTACGTTTTGCAATATAAGGGCCAGGCGGATTGGCAATGTATTTGCGCGGGTTGGGGAGTATGGCAGTAATAGCGGCACATTCGTCGGTATTCAGCTGAGCGGCAGACTTTTTAAACCAGTGACGGGCGGCGGCTTCTGCGCCATAAATGCCATTTCCCATTTCAATGCTGTTGAGGTAAACTTCCATGATCCTTTGTTTGCTCCACACGAGTTCAATCAAAAGGGTAAAATATGCCTCAAACCCTTTCCTGATATAGCTTCGGCCGGGCCACAAAAATACGTTTTTTGCCGTTTGCTGCGAAATGGTACTGCCGCCCCGTAACCGTCGGCCATCCTCATTCGACTCCATCGCTTTTTCGATGGCACCCCAGTCAAAACCGCTGTGTTTCAGGAAATTCTGGTCTTCGCTGCACACTACCGCCAGCTGCAGACGCGGTGAGATCTTTTCAAGCGGCACCCAATCGTGTTGAAGCACCATGGATTTGCCGTCGGATTTTTGTTCAGCGCAGCGGATGATCATCAGCGGCGTAACAGGCACCGCCACCCACCGGAAGAGCACCACCAATCCTATTGAAACCACCAGAAAAATGATAACAATCCTTAACAGTATTTTAAAGATGCGCGACAACAGGAAGATCATACCGGATGCAAATCTATTCGTATTTTTAAAGTCTGAAAGCGAAAGTTTCCAAATCAATTAACCAATCACTTTTAATTAATTTATGAGTAAAAAATGGAAGTATCCCGCGGGGATCGTTGTGGTGTTGTTGCTTTCATTTTATTTCTACCGCAAATACCGCGTTGCGCCAGCCATCGATCTCAAATCTCTGCCTCTTTATGAGCTCAACGGCGATTTAGCCGGGGCAGATTATTTTAAATCCAAAAAAGCGGTGCTGTGCTTCAGTGCTTCCTGGTGCGGAAGCTGCATCAAAGAGTTGAATGAAATAAAAAAGGTAAAGAACACTTATTTAAACGATGTGGATGTGATCGTGATCAGCGACGAGACCGTTGACAAGATTGAGAGTTTCAGGGAAAGAAGACAATTGCCATTTAAATTTCTCAGATTGGGTAAAAGTTTTTCTGACATCGGCATCAATTCCATTCCAACAACTTATTTACTCAATGCAGATGGAAAAATAAAAAAAGAAACTGTTGGTTACATCAACTGGACAGATCCATCCACTGCCAAACACCTGCAAACCCTGTTAGAATCCAGGTAAGATAAAAATATTCAATGAGCACAACAGTCGATATTACACAATTAGATCCAAAACAATACATCATCATTAAAGGCGCCCGCATGCACAATTTAAAAAATGTGGATGTGGCCATTCCGCGCAACCGCATGGTGGTGATCACCGGGCTTTCAGGTTCGGGAAAATCATCTCTGGCTTTCGATACACTTTATGCAGAGGGACAACGGCGTTATGTGGAAAGTTTATCCGCCTATGCCCGCCAGTTTTTAGGCCGGCTCGAAAAACCACAGGTGGATTACATCAAGGGGATTTCACCTGCGATTGCGATTGAGCAGAAAGTTATTTCAAGAAATCCACGAAGTACAGTGGGAACCATCACCGAGATCTACGATTATTTTAAATTGTTGTTTGCGCGTGTGGGTAAAACTTACAGTCCGGTGAGTGGCAAACAGGTTAAGCGCAATACGGTGACCGATGTGGTTAATTACATCACAGGTCTTGAGGCGGGCGCGCGTGTGTTGGTGCTGGCGCGGGTATTTGAAAAAAAGGACAGGCCATTTGCAAAACAACTCGATCTGCTTTCGCAACAGGGATTTTCGCGGGCGGTGGTGAATGGCAGTATTCAGCGCATCGGAGAGATTGATCCCAAAACCCTTAAAAAAAGCGCTGAAGTATTTTTGCTTATCGACAGGCTCTCCGTTCAGGCCGATGATGAGGATTTTGTGAATCGCGCCGGTGACAGTGTGCAGACAGCATTTTATGAAGGCGGGGGTGAGTGCCTGTTGTGGTTGGAGAAAGGCGAAGGCGAGTACGAAAAAATCACGTTCAGTAATTTGTTTGAGCTCGACGGCATCACATTCGAAGAGCCCAGTGTTAATTTTTTTACGTTCAATAATCCAATAGGTGCCTGCAGAACCTGCGAAGGATTTGGCAGCATCATCGGCATCGATCCCAACCTTGTAATACCGAACAAAAGTCTGTCTGTTTTTGACAATGCCATCGCTTGCTGGAATGGAGAGAAGATGAGCTATTACAAACAGCAGCTGCTCAAAAACGCCCATAAATTTAACTTCCCCGTTCACAAGCCCATTGTAGAGCTTTCAAAAAAAGACTATGAACTTTTGTGGACGGGTAACCAGTATTTTGAGGGCCTCAACGACTTTTTCAGAATGCTGGAAAAGGAAACCTACAAGATCCAGTTCAGGGTAATGCTGGCCCGTTACCGCGGCAAAACGATCTGTCCTGATTGTGAAGGCACACGTTTGCGCAAGGATGCCAATTACGTAAAAATTGCAGGCAAGTGTATTAATGATCTTGTGCTGGCACCGGTGGAGACCCTTCAGCCGTTTTTCAAAGAATTAAAACTCAGCGAGCACGATGAAAAAGTTGCAAAACGTTTGCTCATTGAGATCACCAACCGTTTGCAATACCTGATGGACGTTGGTCTTGGTTACCTCACGCTTAACCGGGTTGCCAATACGCTCAGTGGAGGCGAAAGCCAAAGGATAAATCTGGCGACTCAGCTGGGCAGCACGCTGGTGGGAAGTCTTTATATTCTTGACGAGCCCAGTATTGGTTTACATCCGCGCGATACCACCCGTTTGATCAAGGTGCTGAGGTCGCTTCAGCAACAAGGGAATACGGTTATTATTGTTGAACACGATGAAGAAATCATGCACCAGGCTGATCAGCTGATCGACATTGGTCCTGAAGCGGGCAGCAACGGTGGACACCTGGTTTTTCAGGGAACACACAAAGATCTGCTTGCGAATAAAAAAGGATATACATCAAAATACCTCACCAACCAGATGCGCATTGAGGTGCCTGCCAAACGCCGAAAGTGGAAAGAGTTCATCGAAGTTCGTCATGTCACTGAGAACAACCTGAAGAATGTAACGGTGAAATTTCCGCTGAATGTGCTGTGTTGTGTAACAGGCGTGAGCGGTTCGGGCAAATCTACCCTGGTTAAAAAAGGATTGCTTCCCAACCTGCAACGTTACCTGGACGGTTATTTTGAGAATGCCAGCGCCGATCATCTGATCGGTGGCAGCCTGAAACAGGTAAAACACCTCGAGTTCATTGATCAGAATCCTATCGGAAAATCTTCGCGGAGTAATCCTGTTACTTACATCAAGGCTTTTGACGAGGTGAGAAATTTATTTGCTGAACAGGGCCTTTCAAAAACACGTGGTTATAAAGCCGGCTTTTTTAGTTTTAATGTGGAGGGTGGAAGATGTGAAGTGTGCCAGGGTGAAGGAGAGATCACTGTGGAAATGCAGTTTATGGCGGATATTCAGCTTCAGTGCGAGGCCTGTAAAGGCAAACGTTACAAGTCTGAAACCCTTGAAGTGCTTTATAAAGGCAAAAGCATCAGTGATATTCTGGACCTTACCGTTGATGAAGCGGTTGAACTTTTTGGAAAAGAGAATGATAACCGTATTGCCGCCAGGATCACTGAAAAACTGGTGGCGCTGCAGGCCGTGGGTCTGGGTTATGTTCATCTGGGTCAAAGCAGCAGCACGCTGAGCGGCGGCGAGGCACAGCGCATCAAACTGGCAAGTTTTTTAATCGCCATTAACAATACTTCGCCAACTCTGTTTGTGTTTGACGAACCTACCACAGGTCTGCATTTTCATGACGTGGCCAAACTCCTCAAGTCATTCGAAGCACTCATCAATAAAGGACATTCCATTGTGGTGATAGAACACAACCTTGATGTGATCAAATGTGCCGACTGGGTAATTGACATTGGTCCTGAAGGCGGCGAAAAAGGTGGTAACATTGTTTTTGAAGGAACGCCGGAAGATCTGGTAAAGGCCGCAAAGGGCCATACTGGTAAATACCTGGCGGAAAAACTCTGATGCTGATTGTGGTCTGACCAATATCAGCCTTTTTTGTCCAGAAACCTGATCCATGTCCTTCACTTTTTTTGTGACCTTTCGCTCTTTTGTATGATTAAATTTGAATGAATATCTCCTATGGAATTCATTGATTATTATAAAATACTTGAGGTAGATAAAAACGCGAGCGATGCCGACATTAAAAAGGCTTACAGGAAACTCGCGCGGAAATACCATCCCGACCTGAACCCCAATGATGCGGGGGCAAAAAAGAAATTTCAGCAGATCAACGAAGCGAACGAGGTGCTGAGTGATCCTGAGAAAAGAAAAAAATACGATAAATACGGAAAAGACTGGGAACACGGCGAGGCTTACGAGCAGGCGCGTCAAAAACAACAACGATCTGGCAGGAATGGCGGTAGCGGCGGTTTCGATTTTGAAGGCAGCGGCGATTTTTCTGATTTTTTTTCTTCAATGTTTGGCGGTGGCGGGCAGGGACGAGGCGTGCGTTTTAAAGGACAGGATCTGAATGCTGAACTACAGCTTGATCTCAGAGATGTTTTTACATCGCGTCAGCAAACACTCACCGTTAATGGCCGGAGCATCCGTCTTACCATTCCTGCCGGCGTTGAGAACGGACAAACCATCAGGATAAAAGGGCATGGGGGACCCGGCGCTAACGGCGGGCCTGCGGGCGATCTTTACATCACGTTTAATATCGTTAACAACGGTCCGTTCAGACGTGAAGGCGCTGATCTTTTTGCGGACCACCAACTTGATCTTTATACTGCGGTTTTGGGCGGGGAAACAACAGTAGATACCTTTGACGGCAAGGTAAAGTTAAAAATACCTGCTGGAACAAAAAACGAGACCAAGGTCAAGCTCAGGGGCAAAGGTTTTCCTGTGTATAAACACGAGGGTAGTTTTGGTGATCTGTACATTACTTATAAGATCGAGATCCCTGCCAATCTGAGCGCGAAAGAAACTGAACTTTTTCATGAACTTAAAAAACTCAGGAACAATGGAAAATGAGCAGATGATCAGTTTAACAAGCCTGAGCAGGCATTATAACATTGAAGTGTCGTTTATACGCAGCCTTGAAGACTACGGTTTGATTGAGATTGTAGAGATCAACAACGAGCCTTGTCTTGACAAAGACTGTCTGGGAGATGTGGAAAAAATGATGCGTATGCATTATGACCTGGAGATCAACATGGCGGGCATTGACGCTATTTCTCACCTGCTGGCAAGAATGCACCGGTTACAGGATGAATTAAGGGAGCTTAAAAACAAATCAGGGCGGGGTCTGTTTTAGGTACCCAACCTCTTCGGTTTTCCGGACGTATTTATTAGTAAGGGAAAAATCTGGCATGAAAGTTGACAAATTACTCCCTGTAAAAACCTAAAAAATTATGGAAGCAACGTTAAATCCACAAAACGAAGACCAATCGGTTTCTCTGGGCGCTAACAGCGAAAAATCCGAATTGATGCAGTTTTTCGAAAATCAGGTGTCTGATATGTATTGGGCATACAAAGATCTTTTAAAAGCCATTTACGAAGCCGAGCAGGATTAATTATTTCAGTTCTCTTTGCCGGTGCTCTCAAATCTCCAGCCTTTCCGGCTCTTTATTCCTTAATTAATTCCTTTGATACGGTAACACTTATTAAAATTACACCGTTAATTAGTTTGTGATTTTATTGTGAAAGACTTTCCCAATAACAATAAGTTTGGGAAAAACCGTACACAATGAAGGATACCTTCCAGCTCTTGCAGGAAATTAAACAAAGCAAAACTTTTACAGAGGGTTTTAACACTTCAATTGAAGGTTGTCGCTGCGAACGCTGTGTTATTTCGAGGTACCGCCACACCAGTGAACCGGAGCGCATGGATGCCGGTCACAGTTTCTGGGATTACATGCGTTATTGTATCTCACAGGTTAAAAATGAAGGCCTGTGGCTGGAGTTTGGCGTTGGCATGGGCAGTACCATTGATTTTATTTCGAATAACAACAATTCAAAATCAATTATAGGTTTCGACAGTTTTGAGGGATTGCCCGAAGACTGGAAAATGAGCGACTCTCTTACTTACGCAAAAGGGAGGTATTCGCTCAATGGCACGCTTCCTCCGGTGAAGAATAAAAACATCGAATTTATAACGGGTTATTTTTCCGATACCCTTCCTTATTTTCTTCAAAAGCAGGATGCGCCCTGTGCCTTTGTTCACATGGATTGTGATCTTTACAGCTCTACACTGTATGTGCTGGATACGCTGAATAAATTTGATAAGCTCGTAAAAGGTACGGTGATTCTGTTCGATGAACTTTATAATTATCAGTATTTTGATCGCCACGAGTTCAAGGCTTTTAAAGAATTTTTTGAGACCTCCGGTTTAAAGTATTCATGGCTTGCGCACACCGAGAGTCCCGTTGTATGGAACGGTAACCAGGCGGCGCTGGTGATTGAGGGATAATTGATTTTCCGGTTTAGTGTTTTGTGGTTTTTTTTGAAAACTGAACGAGGGCGTTTTTTACACCCGTGTTTTAAACGAGGGCAAAAAAGTGTTATATTTGCCCTCGTATTGTAAACGAGGGTAAAATTTGCCATCGTAGTGGAATAGTAGAAAAATGCCATACAGGCCCGATAAACCCTATAATAGTTTACCTCTGTTGCCTCCAAAAGGCAAGATAGAGACGGTAGCGGTATTAAAAAAAACAATTGCTGCCAGCAGAGCTTTGTCTGAACTTAAAGGCGCAATTACCAATCTTCCCAATCCAACACTTTTTATTGATACCATTAATTTGCAGGAGGCTCAGGCCAGTTCTGCAATTGAAAACATCATCACCACACAGGATGAATTGTTCAAAGCATCTGTTGCAGAAAAAAGGATCGAAGACACCGCCACCAAAGAAGTTATTCATTATAAGGATGCTTTGTGGTATGGCTTGAAACAGCTGGAGAAGAAGCCTGTTTTAACCACCAACCTCTTTATTGCCATCATGCAGATCATTAAAGAGAATAAATCGGGTATCAGAAATATACCGGGTACTCAGTTAAGCAATCCTTTGACCAATAAAGTTATTTATACGCCGCCCGAAGGCGAACAGCTCATCCGGGAAAAACTCAAAAATCTTGAGAATTTCATGAATACGGAAGGGGACATGGATCCGCTGATTAAAATGGCAATTATCCATTATCAGTTTGAGGCAATTCATCCGTTTTTTGACGGAAACGGGCGTACAGGGCGGATTGTTCTGCTGTTGTACCTGAAGCTGTCGGGATTAATGAATTCTCCTGCTTTGTATTTAAGCCAATATATCATAGAACATAAAAATAATTACTACGCCAACTTGCGGAAGGTTACTGAAAAAGGCGACTGGGAAACCTGGATCATGTTTATGCTTGATATGGTTGAGCAGACGGCGAAAAAGGGCAGGGAGCAGATCACAGAGATAGAGAAGTTAATGAATAAAATGGGCTCCGCGATACAAAAAAAGCTACCAAAAATTTATTCTAAAGATTTACTGGAAATTTTGTTCCGCCTGCCTTATACCAAAAGAAATTTTTTAGAGGATGCCGGTCTTGGTAATTTAAAAACGGTGGGTAACTATCTAAAGGAATTGGAGGATGCCGGGTTTTTAAAGAGTGAACTGGTAGGCAAAGAAAAACTTTACCTCAACCATAAATTAATGGAGCTTTTGAAAAAGTGAATTGCCAAGCCTGGGGAGCCGTTGAGTTTCGCGCTATCTTGGCCGTTTAAAATTTTTTTTCCTGGTCGAAAAAATAAAATTTTTATTTCCACAACTTTTGATCCTGATCCATAGAATTTAACTACCAACGGATACTAAATTATTTTGATAACAAGAGTACAAATGCTTCGGCCGAATCATTCAATGCAAAAATAAAGGGTTTTAGAGCGCAGTATAGAGGAGTCACAGATGTCAATTTTTTCCTCTTCAGATTAATCAAAATCTACGGATAAATAACGCTCCTCCACAGAAATTGTAACTGATCCGTTTTTGTTGTGTATTGCTCTGAATATTTTAGAACCCAATCGCCAGCGCCACCAGTAAATCCTTTATGATCAGAGTTGTGTTTTCGAATGCGCTCTTCAAGACTATCACCGGTGAATCCGATGTAATATTTGTTTTTTTGGGCGGAGAATAAGATATAAAGATGAAATTCCATTCCACAAAAAAGCCCCGCAAACTGCGAGGCTTTGTGGGAACTACTGGGTTCGAACCAGTGACCCTCTGCTTGTAAGGCAGATGCTCTGAACCAGC
>CAZFCR010000008.1:0-21622 GCA_964517305.1 uncultured Akkermansia sp. | reverse complement strand
ATCAATAAACTTTGCGTTAGCCCCCATCCGCGTCAGAAACATTTTCATCTGGCTCTCGGTCGTGTTCTGTGCCTCATCCAGAATGATAAAGGCGTTGTCGAGCGTGCGGCCACGCATAAAGGCAAGCGGCGCAATCTGAACAGTGCGGTTCTCAAGGTACTGGTTAAGTTTATCTGTGGGGATCATGTCGTTCAGCGCATCGTACAACGGCTGCATATAAGGATCGAGTTTTTCCTTCATGTCACCCGGTAAAAAACCGAGGTTTTCTCCTGCTTCAACAGCCGGTCGGGTAAGGATGATCCGTTTTACTTCCTTGTTCTTAAGCGCACGTACTGCCAGACCGACGGCTGTGTATGTTTTTCCCGTACCGGCAGGGCCAACCGCAAAAAGCATATCGTTCTTTACGATCGAACTCACCATCCTGAGCTGGTTCTCGGTTTTGGCTTTGATCACCAGACCATTGTTCCCGAACAAAATGATGTCGCTAGCCGGGTCTTCTTTCGATTCCATCAGGTTGTCGCCGGTCTGACCCAGAAGGCGTTCTATCACTGTATCCGTCAGCAAACCTGTTTTATGGTAATGCTCAACCAGCAGGTTCAGTTTTTTTTCAAATCGTTCGATCTCTTTTGCATCGCCCAGCACCTTCAGTGAGTATCCCCTGGCGACTAATTTCAGTTTCGGAAAATGTTTTTTTATCACATTCAACTTCACATCATTCACCCCGTAAATATCAACAGGCTCAACGCTGTCGAGCGTAATCAGTTTTTCGTTCATATCGTTGTCTCCACAGGATTGTCTATGTTTATAACCCTGTTTAATCTTCCATCAAGTTTAAAAAATTAAGCCGACAAATAATAATTAATTTTGATTAAAATGAGCATCATTACCTTAACAACCGACCTGGGCTACCGCGATCCCTACCTCGCCATTGTTAAGGCAAAACTGCTCGCCTCCGGCCTGCCCCTCCAGGTAATTGACCTCAGCTGCGACCTCAGGGACAACAACATCAGCGACGCAGCCTTTATTCTCAAAAACTCTTTGCCTTATTTCCCCGATAACACCATTCACCTGGTAGCTGTAAAATTTATTTCAGACCGCAGCGGCCTTCACAAACCGGGAAATGCTGACAATTCCCGTTTTCTGGTGACACGTTACCGCAACCAGTTCATCATTTCGCCCGACAACGGACTCTTCACCCTCATCGACCAGTCGTTCGACAACCCTGTTTACCAGCTGTATTACGAAGGTCTGAACAAACACCATTTTTTTCTACGGGATGTTTTTGTAGACGCCGCCGTGGCGCTGGCCGAGGGCAAACAAATTGCCGACATTGCCGTGCCGGCCGGTGACTATTACAAATCATTTCAGTTTGAAAGTTATGTTAACGGCAACATGATGCGCGGAAAAGGCATTTATGTAGATGATTTCGGCAACATCATCACAAACATCACGCGCGAGAAATTTGAAGAAGTGGTAGGCAAAAAAAAATTCACCATCACGCTTCCGGGAACAAGGATCACGCACGTGCATACAACCTACGACGAAGTAAAACATGGCGCTGCCGTGGTTTTGTTCAACAGCTTCGGCCTTCTTGAAGTAGCCGTGAATGGCAAGAGTGCCCTCAAAATGCTTTGCCCGCGCGACCTCGGCACCCACTTCGACTTCAACCTCCTCATCGAGATCCATGATTAAAAGAATTGTAAAAATGCACTTTCATGCGCAGCATGTTGACGCGTTCAAAGAGATTTTCAGATTAAACTGGCACCTTATCAAAAACTTTGAAGGTTGCTCCCACGTTGAATTACTGCAGGACGAAAACCGGCCGGAGATATTTTTTACCTACAGTTTGTGGGAAAGTGAAGCGCATCTTAACCATTACAGGAATTCGGAGTTGTTTGCGCGCGTGTGGAAAAGCACCCGGGCCCTGTTCGCGGAAAAAGCACAGGCCTGGTCGGTGAAACAGGTGGAATTCTGATCAGAAAAGTTTTTCCATGGCGATCCTGAACCAGGTTGTAAACTGTTCGGGGTGATGGAATATTTGTTTCTTTATTTCAGCTACGTCCATCCACTTGAATGAAGCCACTTCTTCGGGATTGATCTCCGGATCCGCATCGGTTGTTCCGGTAAAAACGTGATCAAGTTCGTGTTCCGTTAATCCATTTTCAAAATGACTCTCGTAAATAAAATGGCTGTGGTGCCGGAGTGGCACTGTTAATCCCATCTCTTCAAAAAGTCGGCGGGTGGCGGCATCAGCAGTTGTTTCGCCAGGACGCGGATGCGAACAACAGGCGTTGGTAAAAAGACCTGCGCTGTGGTATTTTGAAAAGGCCCGCTGCTGAAGAAGCATCTGGCCCGAACCGTTAAAAATAAAAACCGAGAAAGCCCGGTGCAAAACACCCCTGCGATGCGCCTCCATTTTCTCCATGGTTCCAATTTCCTCATCCTGAGCATTTACCAGAACAACCCTCTCCTCCATAAACACAATTAAACAATTTAAAATTAAAAAAATTTACCGCGCTGATTCCTTTGTCCCGACCGACTTATCATTAAATTATCAAACACCGCAGCGGTGTTAAAGTTCGCGGAAATGAAGATATTTTATTTACTTTAACCACTTAAGAAACAAACTCCTCCTGCTGTTTATTTCCAGCCTCATTGTTAACTTTTAAGTTTAAATTAGCAAGCCACCTATCAGAAAAACAAAAACAATAATTATTCTTTTTTGCCTGTGTTTCGGTTTGACGAATCACGCGCAACAATATTTTTTTAAAAATTTCAGTGTGGAAAGTGGCCTGCCTTTTGTGCAGGTGGCCTGCATGTACCAGGATCAGCAGGGATACATCTGGAGCGGCGGCTATGGCGGTTTGAGCCGCTTCGACGGAAAAGTATTCCTCAATTACAACCGCCGCGACGGACTAATTGATCATAACGTTAACGCCATTACCTGCGACCTGAAAGGCACCATTTTTGTTGGAACCAATAAAGGACTCAGCATGTTGAAGAATAAAAAGATCAGCAGCATTCCGGAGTTTCCGGGCAGATATAAAAACCCGGTCATCACCTCACTCTGCCGGGGCGCTCAGCATTCGGTTTACATTGGCACTCCCAGGGGATTGTACATCTGGAAAAACCACCTTATTCAGCCGGTTCAGGGTCTTAAAAACCATCACATTAATTTTTTATTCCGTCCCGACACCACAGTTGTTTTTGTTGCGAGTAACGAAGGACTTGTTGTGCTGGGTGAAGACAGTGTTTATACGATTACCCAGGCCAACGGACTGCCTTCGAACCGGGTGAATGCGCTCAGCCTTTTTAAAAACTCACTGGTGATCGGCACCAGCAGCGGTTTGTCGTTTCTTGACTTACGCACCCGGAAAATAAGCACCTATCAGCTGGAGCATGGCTTGATCGATGAAAACATATCTTATCTGCAGAATCAGGACAACCGTTTCCTCTGGGTAGGTTCACAATCAGGCCTGCTGCGCTTTGATGGACGTACTTTTGACTACTACAATGTGGCGGCCGATAACAACTCCAACCAGATCCGATGTATACTCAGAGACCGCGAAGACAATATCTGGCTGGGCACTCACAGCGGACTTTACCGTTACCGCGACAATTCCTTCAGCACCTTTGATAAAGAAAGCGGTCTGGGCAGCGCATTCATTTTTCAGATTTTCCGCGACAGAAAAAATTCACTCTGGGTCACTTCTCAAAACAACGGCGTTTACCGGAGCGATGGCAACCTGTTTAAAAGGTATAACCAGAACGATGGACTTACTTCCAATACCAGCCGGGCCGCGCTTGAAGACAGCGAAGGCAGACTGCTGTTTGGCACCAACGAAAACCTGGTTCGTTTTAGCGATGGCCGGTTCAGTCCTGTGCCTCTCCCCGACTCGCTGAAAGCACCTTTTGATGTGTTGTACGAAGCCACCGATAAAACACTCTGGCTCGGAGGCACCAATGGCATCGGCGCCATCAGGTGGAAAAACAACAAGGCCATCCCGCGCTTTTACCGCATTGAATCAAAAAGCGATTTCGCCGTTTATGGCTTTTGTGAAGACGACAGTACCAATCTGTACATCGGCACATTTAAGGCAGGATTGAGGATGCTGCAAGGCGATTCGATTGTTGACCTTAGCAGCAGACATCAGCTGAATGAAGAAACATTTTTTACACTCCGATACATCAATGGCCATATTTTTGCAGCCTCGCTCAATGGCGTACTGGTTTACAATACGCGTACCCATGCCATCCGGAAAATAAGCGACGCTGACGGCCTGAACAGCGAACTGGTCTATTCGCTTGAGATCACCCGTGATCAGAATTTTTTGTGGATCGGCACCAACCAGGGCATCAACCGCCTTAATCTGAAATCTTATTTTGAGAGTGGCCGCGTTGAGATCACCTCCTTTGGAAAACAGGAAGGTTTCGCCGGCGTTGAATGTAACTCCAATGGCATCTGGGAAGATGACGACGGAACCCTCTGGTTTGGTACCGTAAGCGGACTCATCAAACATCAGCCTTTTAATTATAAAAAAAATACAACCGAAAACAGTACGGTTATCCAGAACATCCGGCTGATGAATGAAGACACGCTGCTGGCCGACAGCGCACGACTGCCCTACGACATCAATACCATAGCCTTTTATTACAGGGGCATCTGCCTTACAAATCCAGACAGGGTTCTTTACCAGTGTAAACTGGAGGGATTAAAAGACGACCAGGACTGGGGATTGCCCACCACCGAGAACTACATCAAATACACCAATCTTGCGCCGGGGCGCTATACTTTCAGGATCAGGTCCTGCAACAACGAAGGCATCTGGAATACTTCCCCAACCTCTTTTTCATTTGTGATTGCTTCGCCATTTTACATGACCTGGTGGTTCATTCTGCTGGTGGCTGTTTTTCTGTTTTCATTGATCTACGCCGTGTTTATTTTCAGGATCTATAACATCAAGAAAAAACAACGCAAGGATTTTGAGCGGAAAGTGGAAATGAGCAAAATAGAACTCAAGGCCCTGCGTTCACAGATGAATCCGCACTTTGTATTTAATTCGCTCAACGCCATTCAACATTATATTTTTAAGGCAAAAAGTGAAGAGGCCATTAAATCCCTCAACAAATTCGCGCGTCTGGTCCGCATCATCCTCAACAATTCCGAAAAATCAACGGTAACGGTGGGAGAAGACATTGAGGCCCTGAAATTATACCTTGAACTGGAGCAGATGCGGTTTGAAGAAAAATTTGAATACGAAGTGATCATTGATGAGTCGGTTGATCCGGATTACGACATCATGCCTCCCCTGCTGATGCAGCCTTATGTTGAAAACGCCATTCTCCACGGACTGAATCCGCGCCCGCAAAAAGGAAAATTAACGATACGCCTCCATTCTAAAAATAATTTTTTAATTTGCACCATTACAGATGATGGCATTGGAAGGCAAAAGTCGGCAGAAATCAGGAGAACGATGCCCTATCGCAAACACAAATCGCTTGGAATGAAAATCACCGAAGACCGGCTAAGGATATTAAATGACATTAACAATTCACAACTAAGTGTAACCATTACCGATCTGAAGGACGATAACGACAAACCGCTGGGCACACGGGTAGAGTTATTTGTTCCGCTGAGCGGATAAAAACAAAAACATGATTAAGACGCTGATAATAGAAGACGAGCAGAAAAGCCGCGAAATGCTAGCGGGCCTCATTGAAAAGAATTGCCCGGGTTTAATGGTTGCGGGTCTGGCAAAAAACGTAAAAGAAGGCGTTGAACAGATCCAGGCCCTAAAACCTGAGCTGGTGTTTCTCGACATCAGCATGCCCGACGGAAGCGGGTTCGACCTGCTGGAACAGGTGGCCGGTCATAAATTCGAACTCATCTTCGCCACTGCCAGCGATGCCCATGCCATCAGGGCCATTAAATACAGCGCCTGTGATTACCTTCTTAAACCAATTGACATTGATGAGCTGAAAGCCGCTGTTGACAAAGTAGTGCGCAAAAAAAACGAGGTGCCTAACATGGAGAACCTGCAGTTCCTCATCCAGCAGCTAAAAAAAGCGGACGAAAATTTCCAGAAGATCACGCTGCCAACCGGCAATGCCTATGAAATTGTGAACATCAAAGACATCGTAAGGTGTGAGGCGGATGGCAGTTATACACTGTTTTATCTCGCCGATAAACGTAAACTAATGATCAGTGCCGGTTTAAAACACTACGAAGAACTTTTACCCGAGCGGGATTTTATACGGGTGCATCACCATCACCTCATCAACATGAACCATGTGATCCGTTTCCTGAAGGAAGACGGCGGTTACGCGGTAATGAGTGATGGCAGCAAGATTGAAATATCGCGCCGCAAAAAAGAAGCCTTTATGGAGAAACTGAATAAATCCTGATCAGCAATACTGATAAACCGCGCCCCCACAGCTATCGCCGTCGGCACCGGTAACGGAGGCCAGGGCATTTGGTTTACCGTTCACGCGGAGGTATCCAAGGAATGCAAAAATAAGCGCCTCTTTAAAATTAATGATCTCATCAGGCGGCAGAATGATGTTACACTTTGTTTTTGTCTGAACGCGTTCGATAAGAAAAGAATTAAAAGCGCCGCCGCCTGTTACCAGCACATTCTGAATCTGTTTTTTATTCAGTTCCGACGCTATCACTGCGGCAATGTGTTCTGTAGCCGTTGCCAGCAGATCGGATGTTGATCCCCCCGCAGCTTCAAACAACGTCAATATGTTTTTTTCGAACCACTCGCGGCCTGTGGACTTAGCACCTTCCACTCTGTAATAATCAAGTTGGTTAAGTGTGTTTAATAAACTTTCATTCAGGTGTCCTTTCGCCGCGCTCTCACCTCCCCTGTCATAATCTTTACCATCGAGTCCGGCCAGATAATTGAGCAACATGTTGGCCACGCATACATCATAAGCCAGGCGTTTGCCCTTTTCATCAAAAGAGATATTGGCGATGCCTCCTATGTTAAGGCAGGCCTGGTATTCAGAGAACAACAATTTATCTCCCACGGGTACCAGCGGCGCGCCCTGGCCACCTCTCGCCACATCAACACTGCGGAAATCGCACACCGTTTGAATACCTGTGCCGGCCGCTATGGTTGCGCCGCAGCCTATCTGTACCGAAAACCCGGCGTGAGGCTGATGAAAAACCGTGTGCCCGTGCGAGGCGATCAGTTCCGGTTTTAACCCTGTTCCGTTTAAAAATTCATTTACTTTTTCGGCCGTGTAACGCCCATATAAGGCGTTCATGGCAAAATACTTTTCCGCGCTCGCGTCCTTAATGCTGCTGAGCCGCTGTCGCCAGATTTCAGGGTACGACACTGTAGCCGCTTTCAGAATGCTGAACCTGTAGCCGCCTTCCTCTTTTTTTGAGAAGCCACACAAGGCCATATCAAGGCCGTCGAGCGACGTACCACTCATGAGGCCCAATACAAGCGTCTGTTTATCCGTTGGTTTTTTTGTTGCCATTTGTAACGTTTTAGTTGTGGCTGTGCCGGTCAAAATACCCGGCTGGTTGGCGGAGAATCTTTTTGCAGGTTGTTGAAATCCCCTATCTTTGCAACGTTACAAAAATAATATAAACCTTAAAACGACATACCATGCATTTCGATTTATCTGAAGAACATTTAATGATTCAAAAAGCGGCAAGGGAATTCGCGCAAAACGAATTAAAGCCAGGCGTTATTGAACGCGATGAACTTCAGAAATTCCCGGCAGAGCAGATTAAAAAAATGGGTGAACTGGGATTTATGGGCATGATGGTTGATCCGAAATATGGCGGAGGCGGAATGGACGCCATTTCTTACGTGCTTGCCATGGAAGAGATCTCCAAAGTTGACGCTTCGTGCAGCGTGGTGATGAGCGTGAACAACTCGCTTGTTTGCTGGGGACTGGAACAATTTGGCACCGAAGAACAAAAACAAAAATACCTGGTGCCTCTTGCAAAAGGCGAAAAAATAGGCGCTTTCTGTTTAAGCGAACCTGAAGCGGGCAGCGATGCTACCTCACAGCGCACAACAGCTTTTGACCAGGGCGATCATTACCTTTTAAACGGTACAAAAAACTGGATCACCAATGGCAACAGCGCCTCTGTTTACCTGGTAATTGCTCAAACCAATGTTGAAGCCGGTCACCGTGGCATCAACTGCCTGATTGTTGAAAAAGGCATGCCCGGATTTACTGTGGGTCCTAAAGAAAATAAAATGGGTATCCGCGCCAGCGATACACACTCCCTGATGTTCGACAATGTAAAGGTGCCAAAAGCTAATCGCATCGGCGAAGACGGATTCGGATTTAAGTTTGCGATGAAAACACTCAGCGGCGGTCGCATCGGTATTGCCTCGCAGGCCCTGGGTATTGCCAGTGGCGCTTATGAACTGGCGCTTGCCTATTCAAAAGAACGCAAGGCATTTGGCAAGGAAATCAGCAAACACCAGGCCATCCAGTTTAAACTCGCCGATATGGCCACCAAAATTGAAGCCTCACGCCTGCTTATTTACAGGGCTGCCTGGTTAAAAGATAACCACTTGCCTATGGACAAAGAAAGCGCCATGGCCAAAGTTTTTGCAAGTGAAACCGCCATGTGGGTCACCACCGAAGCGGTGCAGGTGCACGGCGGTTATGGTTATGTAAAAGAATACCACGTTGAAAGGCTCATGCGTGATGCCAAGATTACCCAGATTTACGAAGGCACCAGCGAAGTACAGCGCATCGTGATCTCAAGGCAGGTGCTGGCGTAATCACCTTCCGGCATATCAAAGCAGATAAAGACAAAGATTAAGGAGCCCTCTTTTCAACAGGAAAGAGGGCTTTTTGTTATAAAAAATTTCAATAAAATCAATCTTTTTTGCTCAATATTATTGGCGTAATTTTAATGATTGCAATTTATACGTATGAGTGAGTTCGAAGACGACGCTGAGGGATTAAACGATAAGGAATTTGAAGAAAATCTGAGACTTTTTGAAGACATGATGGCCACCGGCCAGGTTCATTTCTTTGATGCCGACGATATTGAAGAAATTATCGATTATTACCTTC
Source organism: uncultured Akkermansia sp. (assembly GCA_964517305.1). GTDB lineage: Bacteria > Bacteroidota > Bacteroidia > B-17B0 > Aurantibacillaceae > Aurantibacillus. Next base: position 12,562 of record CAZFCR010000008.1, on the reverse strand, counting down.
AATGGGTTAACTACGATATGGCAAAAAAAGCCATTGATTATGGCCTTGAACGTTACCCTTTTTCATCAATTATCAAGATCCGTTACGCCCAGTATCTTTCAAGTCAGCATTATACCCACGAAGCCCTCGCCATTTTAAACGAAGTAGAGCAGATTGAACGCGGTAACTTTGAACTGTACATGGCCCGTGGTTACATCTACAGCCAGATGGGACTTGGAGAACAGGCCATCGAAAATTTTAAAAGCGCCATTCCGCTGGCTGAGCAAAAAGATGAAGTATTTGTGGCCCTGGGCGTTGAATTTCTGAACGAGGACAAACCCGACGACGCGCTTTATTACCTTAAAAAAGCCATCCGCCTCAATCCAAAGAACGAAGTGGCGCTGAATGAACTCTCCCTGTGTTTTGATCTGACCGGCAAATCAGACGAGGCCATTGCCTTTTTTGAAGCTTACATCGACAATCACCCTTACAGTTATTTTGCCTGGTTTAACCTGGGTCTGGGATACGGTCGCATTGGTCTGTTTGAAAAAGCCATTGAAGCCTACGATTACGCCCTGGCTATTAACGAACAATTCAGTTCCGCCTACTTCAACAAAGCCAATTCACTGGCTCAGCTTAACCGTTTTGAAGAAGCCATTGAAGTTTACAAGGAAACCTTTAAATACGAAGAACACGAGCCTACTACCTATTATTACATTGGAGAATGTTACGAAAACCTCGAAAAATTTGAAGAAGCGCTCGTTAACTACAACAAATGTGTGAAACTTGATCCGGCCAATGCCGATGCCTGGCTGGGTATTGGCGTGGTGCTCGACGCGCTGAACAGGTTAACTGAAGGGGTACATTACATCAAAAAGGCCATTGAGATCAACCCCAATGAACCCGAATACTGGTACGTGTTTGCCGAGATCCAGGAAAAACTGGGTTTTATTGAAGAAGCCGCGCAGGCCTATCAGCGTGTAATTGAACTCGACTACGCTGATTTTGATGTATGGCTCGACTACGCCAAACTGCTTCACCGCAGCAGCTACCTCGATGAAGCCATTCTGACCCTCAGCGAGGGCATTAAAAAATTTCCCGACGTAGCCGAACTCTATTACCGCATGGGTGTGTTGCTGATTGAAAACCAGCAGAAAAAAGAATCACTTCATTTTTTCGCCCGGGCCATGGAACTTGATTTTGCCAAACACGATGAGATCTTTGAATATGCCCCCGTTCTGAAAAATGATGCTGAGATCTTAACTTTAATATCTACTTTTAAAAAATAATATGATAAACCAATATAACTTTAATCTCTCCCATCTGCCCGTGCGTGCTGCCAGACCGCGCACCGAAGGGGTAACGATGGTAATGGACAAAGGCATCAGCATCAGGCAGGCGGAAGACTTTGTAGGCAATTCAGCCGATTTTGTTGACTTTGTAAAGCTTGGTTTTGGCACCTCCCTGATTTCGAAAAACGTAAAACAAAAGGTGAAAATTTACCGCGATGCGGGCTTAAAGGTCTATGTTGGTGGTACTTTGTTCGAGGCATTTGTGGTGAGAAACCAGTTTGACGACTACCTGAAATACATCTCAGACCTGGGGGTTGACAGCGCGGAAGTAAGTGATGGCAGCATCACCATCGAACACGATAAAAAACTCGAATACATCAGCAAGCTTGCCAAAGAATACACCGTGCTGAGCGAGGTGGGCAGTAAAGAAGAAGGCATCATCATTCATCCGGCGCGCTGGATCAACATGATGCAGAGCGAACTGGAGGCGGGTGCCAGCAAAGTGATCGCCGAAGCCCGTGAAAGCGGAACAGTGGGAATTTTCCACAAGGACGGCAGCGCTCACGGCGTGCTCATCAACAGGATCGTGAACAAGGTAAAACTCGAAAACATCATCTGGGAAACGCCGCAAAAAAACCAGCAGGTATATTTCCTCAAGTTGTTTGGCAGTAATGTTAATCTTGGCAACATAGGCGTTGAAGATGTAATTCCGCTCGAAACACTCCGTCTCGGCTTACGCGGCGACACCTTCTTTTCTTTTTTACCTGCCTCAATGAAACAACCGCTTTAAATAAATAACATGAAAGAGATCTCTCCTTCTGAACTCAAACAACTGATTGACTCAAAAGCCGACTTTCAGCTGGTAGACGTTCGCGAAGATTACGAATACGAAGAAATGAACCTCAACGGTCTTCATATCCCGATGGGAGAAGTGCTTGACCGCGCTTCGGAAATAGACAAAAACAAACAGGTGGTGGTTCACTGTCGCAGCGGCAAACGCAGCGCCTCAGTCATCAATGCCCTCGAAGCGCAACATGGCTACACCAATCTGTATAACCTCCGGGGCGGAATCCTTGGCTGGATAGACGAAGTTGGCCCCATTCCGCAACCCTGATCACACAAACCCATAACCATTTAAACACGTGAGCGCTTTTAAAAATTTTCTTGACTACTTTTTACACCTCGACGATAAACTCGCACTCCTCATCGGCGAGTACGGCACGGCCGTTTATCTGATCCTCTTTCTCATTATTTTTGTGGAAACAGGACTCGTTATTATGCCTTTTCTGCCAGGCGATTCTCTGCTTTTTGCAGCAGGAAGTTTCGCTGCCATGAACATGCTTGATCTCTGGTATCTTCTGATCCTGCTTTTTATCGCCGCGGTGCTGGGTGATACACTCAACTATTTCCTGGGTCGTACCATTGGTTTAAAAGTGCTGCACTGGAAGATCGGGAGCAGGCAACTCGTAAAACAAAAACACATCGATGACACCCATCTTTTCTTCGAGAAACACGGACCAAAAACCATCATCATCGCGCGTTTTGTTCCCATCGTCCGCACCTTTGCTCCCTTTGTTGCAGGCATTGGTGAAATGAACTACCGCAAATTTATTTTTTTCAACATTATCGGCGGATTTGTGTGGGTGTTTGGTCTCACGCTGCTAGGATACTGGTTTGGCAATACTGAATTCGTAAAAAAGAATTTTGAAACAGTTATCTTCGGAATTATCGGCATATCTGTACTACCCATCATCATTGCTTATTTTACAGGAAAAAAGAAATGAGGTTTCCGCTGCTGATAGTTTGTTCGCTGCTGCTTTTGTCTTTCAGGCAAAGTAATGAAACACGTCAGATCAGCCTCGAATTTAACTCCCGCATACTTGAAAAAGGAAAATATATTTCCGTTTCAGGCCACATGTATTTCCGTAAGAGTGATGGAATTCTTACTACCAGACTCATTAAACCGTTTGAGAACGTGACGATTGTGAATGCCGCCGGAGAAATGAAAATCTATGATCCGGCGGAAAACACGATCATTCAGAATCACTCTGCACTCAATAGTTCTGAGTCAAGTTATTTTTATCATTTTCTGAATGGCTCGCACAACGACCTGGGATACGGCAAAGCCGGCTACGTAATTTCATCATCGCGCCTCGAAAAAGGATTAATGGTCACCAACTGGGTGCCGCGAAAAGGCTATTCAACGCCCATTTCATCCATAGAACTGGTTCAGGAAAAAAGTCTGCCCATATTTGTTTGCTTTAAGGACAACCGCAACAAAGTGCTTGGTAAGATCTTTTTCTCTTCTTATCAGAAGGTGGGAGGCCTGCAATTGCCTTTAAGGATAACGGAAATTATGTACAAAGAGAAAAAAGACTCTGTAATAACTACCAAACAATACAGTAACCCGAGGATAAATGAGCCGGCAGATGCGGTCTGGCTAGACTTTAAAATTCCCGCCAATGCCAAGGTCATTGAAACCAGATAAACTTATTGTTCTTTTGCTATTGTTTTGCGCTCCGTGCCTGGTTGTAGCGCAAAACACCGATGAGGACTGGGACCTTGTGAGCAACGCAAATTTTGAGAATACCGCGTTTACAAAAAAAAGGCAGGTCACTTATCTGTTTGCGGGCCGCAACGCTTTTGTGAAATACAATCCTGTGTCGCTGACCCTTGGTGGTTTAATGTTTTTTTATCAGAAAACCATCAGCACGCAGATCGGGGCTGCCTGTCCTTACGAGGTCAACTGCAGCAACTTCAGTAAAATTTGTATTCAGAAATATGGTCTCCTCAAGGGAATTCCGCTCACATCCGACCGTTTAACACGATGCACCAAACTGGCGTTGATTGACATGGTAGATGGTGTTGACTATAGCGCGCGAAGAGGCAAGATCTTCGACAGGCCTGAAGATTACAGCGCAAAGGCAAGATGAAGAACGGGCTGTTATTTACTTTCTGGATTCTGGTTGGGGTAAATGTCCGGAGTCAGACTATCAATCCCCATTATCAATTTATTCAGCACCTCATTTTCTCCCATGATCACAAAAATGCTTTACAGATAACGCATTTCGATAAGATGAAATTTGGTGCCGATACCTCACACTTTTTGTTAGGATATAACCACCACTTTCTCAAACAACCTGACTCAACACTTTATTACCTGAACAAAATAACACCGGCAAGCGCAATGTTTAAAAGAGGCCGGGCTTATTATGGTCTCAATGCGCTGTTTAAAAAAGATTATGCGAAAGCAGACACTGCTATGGTTGAAGCCATAAGGCTTACAGCCGGGACCGACAGGCAGCTGTTTTTGCTTCAGCATGCCGCGAGTGTTCTGCTGCAACGAAACTATCCAATATTTGATTCTGTATCGCGTGAATTCGATTATAACAATTACCTGTACTCTGCTGAACAAAAATACCTTGTTGAAATACGGCAATCGGTAGCCCTGCAGCGCAAAAAATCGCCGGTGGTGGCCGGACTTCTTTCCGCGGTGGTTCCCGGCGCCGGAAAATTTTATGCCGGAAAAAAAGGGGCCGCCATGGCCACCTTTATGACGAACGCGGTGCTCGCGGGATTTGTTCTTGAGAGTTATTACAGGGACGGTTACAAAAGCCCTCAGTTTATAGGGTTCGGCACCATATTTATGTGCTTTTACGCAGGTAATATCATGGGCAGTGTTTACAGTGTGAAACAGCAGATCAGATCTCAAAACGGAAAAATAAACAATGAAATTCTTGCAACGATACACATTCCTGTTGATCGCGTTTTTGGCCACTGACCAAAGTTATGCGGGGGGCGACTCACTGCGATGCATCGCGCTTGCAGACAGCCTTTCTATTGAAAACCAGAACCGGCTGGCTGCCCTGCATTATCAGAAAGCAGCTTTTTTTTCTGTCAACAAATCAGAACAGGTATCACTTCAGCTTAAAGCCGCACAGCAGTTGAAGAAAATAGCGGCGTACAAAGAAAGTGCAGCGCTCCTGGAAATGGTGGCCATCGAAAATTTAAATGACAGCCTCCTTTACGAGCTAAAATACCAGCTGGCACTCATGCATTACCTTGGCGGAGAATTCACCACTTCAGCCAGCGCGCTTCTTCAGCTCAGATACCTTATCAGTGATTCGGTTCTCATTTACAGAACCTATTTACTCGACGCCCTGATACTGAATGAACAATTCAGATGGACCGAAGCCGCCACCACGCTGAAACAACTCAACCGGTTTCTTAACCAGGCTCAGCCGGATGTATTTGTGGCCAATAATGCGTTGATCGATTCTATGTATGACCCGCAACGACTGCCTCGTATCAAAAACCTCAACAAAGCAATCAGAATGTCAACTTTTTTTCCTGGCCTCGGTCAGGCCTATGCCGGCTCTCCCGGAGAAGGATTATTCTCGCTCTCCGCAATTGTGTTAACAGGAGGCGCGATGGTGGTGGGTGTTTATTTTCAATATTATTTTACTTCGATCATGTTAGGCAATTTAATAATCGCGAAGTTCTACCAGGGAGGTTTAACAAGAACTGAATTTCTTGTAAACAAAAAAAACTACATGAGAAGCAGAGAGTACAACACCACTAACCGCCAAAAACTGATCGAGGTCTTTAAAAAATAAAGGCCCGCTTCTCAGCAGGCCTTTACATTGATTAAAAAAAATTTTAATCCATCCAAACCATGTACTTGTCGTTGTTGGCGTATTTGGTGTAAGCATCACTTTCAAAAACAGCCCACCAGAAATCGATAAAGCCGGTTAATCCACCTACAACAGGAATACAGCAATACATGGCCCACATAGCCTTTCTTGTAGTACCCATGTAATAACGGTGTAACGCAATTGAACCACAGAAAAAAGAACGAAGGAGGAATCCGCCACGCGTTTTGTCTCCATCAGCCGAAGATTTAAACATGTCGTTTTCTACCATTGGCAGATTAGACGCATACATTTCATCAAAAGAAACCTCAATGCTTTGCGCGAAAGCCTGGTTCAGTTTGACTCGTCCATGCGGTAACTGTCATTTGCTGTCATCGAAAGGCTTCCAATGGCCAGCGCAATAATTAATGTAAGTTTTTTCATGTTATTTTTTTTGAATTCATGGTAAACATAAAAAATATATTTTAATCTGCAAAGTACACGCCATTTCGCTGCTGAAACATCATGTTGTTTGGTTAATAATTTATTATTTTATATTATTGTGCGCACACACAAACAAACACCCTTTTCTAATGTCAAAAGGCTTCTTTTTTACGCTCCTGCTGTTGCCGGCATGGTTCGCTTTATTTTCGCAGGATACTTCAAAAGTCTATTTTGACAAGTCCGGACGTGTTTGTTCTCCTGAAATGTCCTATTATTTCCGCCAGAAAACCGACTCTGCGGGCTTATTCCGCTGTTATTATTGTCAGAACAACAGTCCTTATTTCCGTGGCAATATCAGCTCCGCATCTCCCAATGATGAAAACTCAAATGTTTACCAGGGAACCTGTTACTGGTATTACAAGAATGGCAACCCCAAATACATCAGGTCCTTTAATGAACTCGGTGAAGAAACAGGGACTTCAAAGTTTTTCTACGAATCTGGGAAGATCTGGAAAGAAATAGAGTTTTTTAAAGGCCGGCCCAAAACCAGCGCATTTATCGAATACGATGAAGACGGCTCGCGCAGCAGGATCTTTGAAGAACACTTTAATAACAATTACAACGAATGGGATCTTTACATGAGCGACAAAAGCTCGGCGCGCATTGAAGCCGGGCAACTCAGCCTCATCTCCACATCCCGTGAAGGAACCTCCCGTTTTATCAATCACCCGTTTGAATCGGATGAATACACCATTGAAACCGAACTGCTTTTTAAGAACATCAAAGACGAAGACCGAGTAGGCCTGATTTACGGCTTTAAAGACTGGAACAATTACCACTACTTTGTGGTATCCAAAAAAAATGTTTTCATCGGCTCGTTTTATGAAGGTGTAAAGGCCCAGGAAATAGAAGGCATGTATTGCTCTGCGCTGAATCCGCTCACCTCAAACAATCTCAAGATCATCAGCAATGGTGAAAAGATGTATTTCTCAGTGAATGGCGATGTACAGTTTAAATCGGATTCAAAACGCCTTTTTGGAAACAATTTCGGGCTCGTGATCAGCGGCAACTCTCAATTGCTTGTTGAAAAACTGATCCTTAAAGAACTTAACGCCGGCAGCCAGGCGGTAAAAACTTCTCCTTCAGACGAAGGCGTAAAAGTAACAGGCTCAGGTGTAATTTTTAATTCAGAGGGATACATCCTCACCAATCACCATGTCATAGAAAATTCGGGCCGGTATGTGATTGAAGTAAATAATAACGCCGGGAAAGTAAGCTACGACGCCGAGCTGGTGATTGTGGACAAGGACAATGACATTGCGATCCTCAAAATAAAAGATCCTGATTTTAAACCGCTGTCACTCCAGTACGCATTTAAGGAAAACGGACATGTGGATGTGGGTGCCCCGGTGTTCACCATCGGCTATCCTCACGCGCTTTCCGGCATGGGAAAAGAAGCCAAATTCACTGATGGAAGAGTAAGCTCAAAAACGGGGTACAATGGCAACCTAAATTCATTTCAAACTTCTATCCCGGTGCAGCCGGGTAACAGTGGCGGGCCGGTATTTAATTCCGACGGGCAGCTGATTGGCCTTGTGAACGCCACTTTTAAAGAAGCCGACAACGTTTCGTATGTCATCAGATTAAATTACATCAAAAACCTGATAGAACTGATGCCGGAAAAAACCGACTATCCAGCCGGCAACGCCCTCCAGTCTTTAAGCCTCGAAGAAAAAATTAAAATCCTCACCGGCTACGTTGTTTTAATAAAGGTAAAATAATCATGAAACAAAGCGCCCTCAGGATATTGATCTTTTTAATGTGTTTTGCTGCCAGCCTTTCTGCGCAGACAAACAACGAAGAGCTCGACAGAAAATACACACCGAATCAGAATTCTATCTTTAACACGCTCTACAAAAAACCCGGACAATCTTCTTCAGGCGACGCAGCGGATATCAAAAACGCCATTAAATACACGCCTACCTTTTTATTCAGGCAAAAACTCCTCTTCAGTTACGAGCGTGAGATCACAGATGGAGTTTCTGTTATCGGGGGTTTAGGCAAAGCTTTTGGTGACGACATTTTTCAGTCAGTTTATTTTACCACTCGGGGATTCGATACCTATGAACCTGAAGTAATGAACGTATCGCAGCTCGTCACCAACTCAGAATACTACTCCAGTTCACCGCTCCTCTCAGCTTCGGTAAGGCTGTATTTTGAGGGTACCACTTTTGAGGAAAGTTTTATTGAACTGAACTACCGGCGTGAGACCCTGCGTTATAAAATGGAGAACCGCATCGATAATCAGTATGTGCTGAGAGGAGATGATCTGGCTGAACTTAAAATGAACCAGTTTGCGATCGGTTACGGCTTTGCCGGCCTTGCGGGCAGAAACGACAACGTTACCCATGAATTTGTCATGTACCTAGGTCTGAAAAATTTCACTTACACAGAGTTCAGAAGATATGAGGTGATGACGGGTAGTTTCATTTCAGATTATTATTACGAAAAAACACCCCTGCTGAAAAGTGCGCGCGTGCTGCCCTCGGTTAACTTAAGTTACACTTTTGGTTTTGGATTCTGATTAAACTTCTAACCCCTCAATACACACATGAAAAAAATCGTAAGCACACTTCTGCTTTTGGCCTGTTTTGCCTCCGCACGGGCCCAGAACATTGATGTAAAATGGACGGAACAATTCCAGTATGACAATAAACTGGATGGCTTCTTTGATTATTATATTGGCACTAATGACAACTTTCTGTACGCGAAATTCAGCAACCTTGCCTTTAATCCAAACAAGGGCAACAAAAAAATAAAACTGCTGGTGTTCGACAAAAACACAATGCAAAAAGTAGGAGAAGCCAAACTACTGGGCTACGCCAAAGAAAAAAATAAAAAAGACATGGAGTATTATAAAACCATTGTGCTCGACAATGTGATTTATGTGCTCTGGACCAAAACAGAAGATAAATTGCTGGAAGTTTTCGCCGAATCGTTCGACAACAAACTCAGAAATCTTCAGAACCTTAAAAAGATCTATGAGATCAACATCGGAAAAAAAGGAACAGATAACCTGGTGATCATTTACAACAAAAAGATCGGGAACAAGATCCTGATTGGCAAAGAATACGCCGTTACCAAAGACGAAGAAAACCTGCGTTTTGAATACAAACTCATCAACGAAGATTTTTCACTTTCCGCAAGCGACCAGGTAACCCTGCCCATCATCATCTCAAAGAAAAGACGCCGCGATCAGTCATACTCCGACCTGGTTTGCAGCTACGAACTGGCAGATGACGGCAATATTTACGCGCAGAACATGGTGAAGGTTTCTGATGAAGAAAGAAAAAATCTCAAAAAAGGCGAAGCGGCCAGGTATCCTGTGATCATGCAGATCAATACTAAAACAGGGAAGCTGAAAGATTTTGATGTAAAGTTCTCAAAAAAGAACACCTTTAATTTTTCAACGTTGATTACCAACAACGGGGTGCGCCTGTACGGTTTTTTCAGCGACCTGGATAAAGACAGCAAAGGCAACGATACCCACGGTACTTTTTTCCTCACGCTCGACAACGAAGATTTTACACTCAGGGAATCCAAATTCTCTTATTTCGACAAAAATTTCCTGGACCAGTTGTATGCGGCCGATAAAGAAAATCAAAAAAGAGGCTCAGGCATCTTTAAGAGCAAAGACGCAAAAAAATCTGACGAAGAAAGCATCGACGATAATTATGTGATTGAAAGGGTAATTGAAGACGGGAAAGACATCCTGCTTTTTTGTTCCATCATGCGCAACTGGTCGCGCACAGTGTGTACCACCAACAGTTCAGGCGGTTCAACCTGTAATACCTATTATTACTGTACAAAAAGCAATGTCACCACATTTAAGCTCAACAGCGCGGGAAACATAGTGTGGGCTAAAAACATCGACCGGTCTATGACTTACAACCGCTGGAACGTATACGACCTGAACGTGATCAAAGACAATGGCAGTTATTACATTGTTTACGGTTCGGCATTTCAGATCAATGCCAAAAAGAAAAACCGCCGCAACAGTAAATCAGGCAAACAACTTACCGATCGCCTGGAGTACGCCGTACTGAACGCATCGAACGGTGATTTCAAAAAATACGAACACCAGGTGAATGGTTTTAATACCAAGAAAAAAGATGCCAAACAGGTGGCCGCGGATGACATTGAAGTTTTCGACAATAAAATGTACACCGAATGCAGAAAAACAAAATTTAAGCCGGGCATCTGGTTCTCGTGTCTTTGTCCTCCTGTTTTCTACGCGCTGTCGTTTAACGGCAACAGCCGGAAAGGAACGGGTTACATGGGTGTGATCACTCCCGTAAAATAAGCGGGTATTTATCCAGCAATTTTTTAAGCTCAAGCTCGCAGTCATCTGCGAGCTTGTTTTTTTTAAGCGATCTTTTCCGCTCATACAGCTTGCCGCTCAGCCGCACATTGCCAGTGTAAAATTTAAGTCCCACACCGCTGCCCCACAGTGCCGCGTTCAGATACAGGCCTGAACTCACCAGGCTGTACACCCCGAAAGCGGAAGCTCCCACCAAAGCCGCGGAAACAAACCCTCTTACCGGATAACCGGCTGCCACCGAACCAGCACCCGGCAACAACGCCGAAGCCAGCATGTACCTGTTCTTTCTGTCGGGCTGCACTGTAATTAATTCTTTCATACAATAAAGTGAACTGAAGGAAGGATCTTTCAGGCAAAGATTTTTTATTTGCCGGTGCAACAGCAGGGTGTCGCTGCTTTTGTGGATCAGAAAATAAAGAAAGGCCGCACCTGTGGAACTGTCTGTTACCGACGAAGTATAAGCCCTGAAAAACGAAACCGCTTCTGCGTCTTCCTGGTTGAGGTAAGCCACAACAGCGGCGTTCCATAGAAAATTGTTGCGCGGTGCTCCTGCTTCCATCAGTTCGTAACGTACACGTTTTATTTCCCTGTACAGCTCGGCTCCTGTTTGTCCGTACTTTTGATACAGCCGTATCTTTTGCAGGAGGATGTCATTTTTTTTGGTTTCATCGGTTGCCGAAAAATACTTGTGTTCGTAGAAAAGCAGACTATCCGCCGGCACCTGTTGGGCCTTTGCAAACAGCGGAGCCAGTGCCAGCACGCTAATAAGAATAATACAATACCGCCTCACTGATGAATTGTTTTTTATTTTCTTTTCTTAACTGAATGATGGACTGGTGCGAACCATATACGTTGGCAAAATAAAAAACCGCCAATGCCGAATAATTCACAATGCTGAAGGGATGTGCCGGACCCAGACGCCTGTAACTCTCGTAACTCTGCGCGCCGTAAGCCACGTTGATGAGGAACCCCAGTAGCGCTGAACTTTTTTTTCCCGCATACCATTTTCCAAGCCCCGGTACCAGCGCGGAATAAGCGGCTGCTTTCCAGGGTTTTTTATTAAACATTTTTTTATAGGCCAGATATGATCCCTGCAGGTTGTCGGGAAGGGTTCCGGCTGGCACTTCGTTGGGATTTTCTCCGGCGCGGTAAATCAGCTGAAGCGGTGCCGCAGGCGCATCCGATTGAATCGCGGGATCGGAGAACCAGGACTGTAAATGTTTTTCTTTACCGCTCTTTAACAGCTGAAGACCTGCTTCTTTTACAAAAAAAGTATCAGGCGCATAAGCGCGGCTTAAAAAATAATGCTGCAACAAAAGCGAATCATTAAAATACTGCAGATGGTAACGGGCCCTGAAAAATTGGCTGGTATCGCTGGCCGGCAAATTACTGAGGTAGGCGCCGTGTTCGGCCTGCAGCCTGTGGTGACTCAGGTGCCTGACAAAATCAACATCCACCTGCGCATGCGCTGTTACGATCGTAAAAAGAAAAAAAAATTTAATGATCCGCATTCCCTGGCCGATTGATGATCTTTTTATCTGAATTGATAAAAACAGGCGGATGCTCATAAACAGCGCCGTGATGGCATTCCGACAACTGGTTAAAACCAAGAAGCAGGCCCTTTACAAATCCTTTCTGCTGAATGTTCTGTTTGGCAAATTCTGAACAACTGGTCTCATACACACAACTTGCCTGGATCTGTTCTGAAAAAATATTCTGGTACAGGAAAAGAAAGGAAGCGCCCACATAATAAAACGGACGGAATCCTTTTTTTGAACGCAGGAAATTTTTTTTTGTTTCAGCAACCTCTTCATGCGTACCTGCGAACGATACCC
>CAZFCR010000007.1:3142-21647 GCA_964517305.1 uncultured Akkermansia sp. | reverse complement strand
ACCCTTTAGTCTCGCCCAGGTGATCCCCGCGGGCTCTGCTCTTTTATTGAACGCGCCCAATGCGGTGATCTACACAGGTGATGACATTGTTGCCAACGGCAGCCTGACCATCCAAAGCGGTACGATGAACATAGGTAATGCTGTGAACGAACACCTTCAGATTTCAGGTGGAAAACTAATTGTGAACGGCGGAGAATTAAATGTAAACGGACTTATTTACGCAGGTGGTCTGAACAGCGCTGCCAGCTACGAACAAAATGGCGGAACCGTAAGGGCCGGCAATGCAGGTTCCAACAATACAGTGGTAGCACCTTTCGACATGAGTGCGGGTGCTTCGCGTTTTGTGATGAATGGTGGCAGACTGGTTGTGGTGAATGAAGGTGGCGATGGCAGCCAGGACTTAGGTATGATCATTAACTGCCTTGGCGCGGTGAATGGCGGCACTATTCAGATGGGTGATGTCAACAGCATTACAGGTCAGCAACTTTCCATCAGCAGCAACATGTCTTTGCAGCATCTTGAAGTTAACAGTGCCAACATCACAGCAAAAATGGAAACTGATCTTGAAGTGAAGGGAGATTTGTCGGTGATCAGCGGCACCTTAAACAGCAATGAAAAAAATATTCAGATCAATGGCAGCTGGAGCAACAAAGGCGGTTTTCTTCCCACTACGGCAATTGTACATTTTAAAGGCAACGCCGCGCAGTCTATTTATGGTCAGGCGGGCGCCGCTTTTAATCATCTGCATTTTTCTGGAATCGGCGTGAAGACTTTTTCTTCGAACGTTTTATGTTCTGGTAATTTCTCGGTGGCCACCAGCAGCACAGTAGATGTGAGCAGTGGTAGTTTAGATCTTTCCGTGAAAGGTAACTTTACGAACAATGGTTTTTTTAATGCACGCAGTGGCCTGGTTTTGATGAACGGTTCAACTGCTCAGCAAATCGGCGGCACAAGCATCACGTCTTTTTTTGATCTAACGTTAAACAATCCAGCGGGACTTAGTCTTGCTTCGGCACAGAAACTTCGCGGTACACTTCAGCTGAACAGCGGTACTTTTAATACCAATGCAAAAGTGTTTACACTGGTTTCCACTGCCGGTGCTACTGCAAGAATTGGCAGCATCAGTTCATCGGCTAACATTACGGGCAATGTAACGGCAGAACGTTTTGCTCCGGGTGGCGCAACAGGCTGGGCTCTGCTGGCTTCCCCGGTAGCATCAGGACTTACCTTTCAGGCCTGGGACGATGACATGTACATCACCTGTCCAACGTGTCCGGATGGTTTTGGTGGATTTAATTCTATTTACAGTTACAATGAAACGGTTTCCGGATCAATGAATGCGGCGGGATCTTATGTGCCAATGAGTGCATTAAGTCAGCAGTTTGTTGCCGGTAAGGGTTACTGGGTATACCTGGGAACAGGACAGTACACGACCAATCCCATCAACATTGATGTAACCGGCGCGGTGAACAAATTCAACATCAATATCCCTCTTACTTACAGCAATTATGGTCAGACCCTTGAAGATGGCTGGAATCTGATCTCTAATCCCTATCCCTCACCCATCAGCTGGAACGCGCTGAGAGGCAGTACGGCCAATCTTGATAATGCTATTTATGTGTACAATGCCGACCTTAATTCCAACACCGGAGGTTACGCAGCTTATGTAAATGGCATCAGCAGTCCGGCAGTAGGCTCAGGTGGCATTGGCGATGTGATTCCGATGGGACAGGCCTTTTATGTGCATTCGACCGGCGCCACCGCGTTGCAGGCTACAGAGGCGATCAAAACCAGTGGTAACCAGGCGCTGTTAAAAGTGGCCGGTAAAAACACCTCGCTGGTTCGGATCCTGATGAGAGGCGGCGCGAATTACAAAGACGAATGTGTGATCTATGAAGAAAATGGTGCTACTGAAGGTTTTGAAGCAAGGTATGATGCTTTTAAACTTGGCGGCATGAATCCTGCTGCGCCAAAGATCGGGATCAAAAAAGATACACTTTATATGCAGGTGAACGGCATTCCAAAAATTGCAGGCACTTATACCACCTATTTAAAAGTAAGCACAGGTTACAGCGGCAGTTATACGCTGAGCGCAAGTCAATTCAGCACATTCGTGAATGGCGCTTGCATCAGTCTTTACGACAGGTTTACGTCAACAAATCATAACCTTGCCAATGGCCCCTATGTTTTTAATCTTGCAGATACCACCACGGCGTCACGATTCATTCTCAGCATTACGGTGAACTCCATGCAGGTGAACATGCAGGTGACGCAGCCTACCTGTGCTTCACCTGAAGCGGTGATCATTGCTTCGCCGGCAGGATCTGGTCCATGGACTTACACCTGGAAAAACAGCGCAGGCAAGATCCTTAAGACAGACGTCAATGCCACTGCCGCCGACACCAGTTTTAGTAATGGCGGTGCGATGACGCTTGAGATCAGCAGCGTTGCTAATTGTGCGTATTATAAAAACACAGTACAGGTGAATGGTGTGACCCTTCCCATCGCTGATTTTACCGCACCCGATTCACTGAAACTGCTGCAGAGCGGCGATTTTAAAAATCACAGTCAGAATGCAAACAGCTACCTTTGGGAGTTTGGTGACGGTAACGCTACTACAAAAACTCATCCGAAACACCTTTACACCGCTTCGGGTTATTTCAGAGTGCGCCTCGTTGCGTCCAGTGTAAGCGGATGTAAAGACACACTGGTGAAAAGGATCTACATCAATGCCGATGTAACCGGTATTGCAGAATCAGATCAGATAAAAAACCACACTCTCGTTAAACGTCTTGGTGGTGGTTTGTATCTTATTGAAATCAACAACCCTTCTGCAAATGGAGATTGGCAATTGGTAGACGGCGGTGGTCGTGTTCTCGAAAAATTTACAACTACTGGTAACAAACCGGAACTGAATATTGATTTAAGTAAGTATGCTTCCGGTGTGTATTATCTTTCGATGGAAGGCCGGGAGAGTATTAAATTGATTGGGGAGTAGGGGTTGATTTTTGGTCAAAGGAGAAGAGGTTCAAAGTTGAAATGGTTTAAAGTTCAAGGTTGAAGTTTAAGAGGTTCAAAGTTCGAGAGGTTCAAAGTTCAAGGTTCAAAGTTGAAGGGGTTTAAGTTCAAGATGGTTCAATGACAGTTCCTATTCCTTCACAACCTTCCCAACCGCAGCATAACCCTCGCCCTTCAGACTTATAAAATAAATCCCAGCCTGAAGCGAACCAATATTGATTTTATTTTCAGATGTGTTATTTCTCAAATGGCCCTCCTGCAAAACTCTTCCTTCTACAGTGCGGATTGTATACTGTACATCCTCATACCTAAAGCCCTTCAGTGTGATCTCTTCCATGGCCGGATTGGGTACAATTGTAAACATAGAAGGCTGCAGTTCATCACTTGTTTCAAGTCCGGTCAGTCCGCCTTGATTCATTTCCCATTTCAGTAAAAGTCCTCCATCGCCGCTCAGGTAAGCCGTATTCGCCTCTGCGAATGCCATATCATATAAAAAACCAGGATAGGTTGTGTTAAGCGCGTACCAGGAAAGACCAAAATCTTTCGATACAATCACCTGCGCAAAACCACCATTATCTTTCCCCAGCACATACAAACCACCCGTTGCCAACTTTACCCCCCAGGCAACGGCTATCGGAATTGTTTTAGTTTGCCAGCTGGTCCCGCCATCAATAGAAAGCGACAAAAAGTTTGCGCCCTGGCTTCCTTCACCAGCGACAACGGCTATGGTATCATTGTTAAGAATTGAAATATTGCGGATAACTGCCGGGGAACCGTTCACCAGTTTAGTGCTCCAGTTATTTCCTTTGTCTTTTGATACAGCTATTTCATTATTAGCATTGCCAGATACCCCCGCGATGACTACAAAACTCCCGCCATAACTTGCAGCTGCAGAAACGCTCGTCATCGCGTTCACCCCATTCACCCAGCCACTGCCATTAACAGTTCTAAGTGACTTGTAAAGCGTGCCAAACAGCATAAACTCATTCCCCCCTAGCACAACAAGTCTTCTTATTCCATAACTGGTATCCAGTAATGTGTTCCAGGTATTACCGCAGTCCCCTGTCCTGAACAGCCTGGTGGCCATACCGTAAGAAAGCATTACTAATGTGTCTTCTGAAACTCTGCTCAGAAAATTAATGGCGCTCATGTCGGCAGGCTGACTCGCAATCGTAAAACTCTGAAACCCGTCAATGCTGTATCCGGTAAACCCGCTTAAATCGCCTATCACAATTTTATCGTTAACAATGCTGATGTGGTTCAGCACAGTTGTGGAAGCGCAGGAGATTTGACTCACCTGTGAAACACCCGTACTGTATACAGCACAAATGAAAACGATGATAGGTCTAACTAACATTTTTGATTGGTTTAGCTCTTTTTCAACAGTTTAGTCCATCCTATCTTATAAAAGTAGTAGTTTTATATTTTCTTGCGAAACATTCCGAACAACTTTGAACATTGAGCTTTGAACTGGTTTGAACGTTGAAGCTGCATTAACCGGGGCTTCGACCAGCCCAGCCGCCGGGTTTCTCTGAACTTGAACCTTGAATTTTTGAACTTTGAACCCCAAATTTTACCTCTAATCCCCCACCATCAAAATTCCGGCAATGATCAAACCAAACCCCACACACAAGAGCAATAAGCCGGCACTCCCATTCAACTGTCGTTTCTGTCTGCGGGCATGCATTTCGCTGTCTGCTAAACTGCCGAATTCTGAGTGCGCGTTTTTTAAACGCGAAGGAAGGCCATATTTAAAAACAAGAAAAAGCCCGGGTAGGTTCAGTAAAAATCCACAAAGCGCAATAAAGGTAGCCTGGTCCATAAAGATTCAAAACTACTAAACAACCGCATTTTGTCCCCTTCTCAAAATCCCTTTTCGCCGAATCTTTTGCACGCTTCGTCGGGTTATGCGAGCGTAACGACATAAATCGGTTTAGATGTTGACGGCGATTTTAAAGGTGACCTGGTTTTTCGCACCTGAAGATCAGTTTTACGCTGCCGGGGCCTTCTGTTTCCGCCCAGCCCGGAGGCACAGCATCATTGGGAGAAGCTACCACACGCCCAGCTCCTTCTTTCTCTACCAACCAACGCTGAACGCCCGTTTCACCCGCCACTTTAAATCCCGCACGCTGAAAAGAAGATCCTTCTGATAAATATTTATCCACGTAACTCATCACATCACCCGCCTGTTTTTCGCGGCAGAAATGTTTCACCAGTTTGCTCAGGCCGCCGCTCACGGTGTAACCGGCCTTACAGCAAAATCTGATCAGTTCGTACGAGCGTTCGTTGGCCGCCAGCCGGTTCATTTTCCGGCCCTTTGAGAAAGTAGCAAGTGCCACGAGTTGACCTTCATAAAAAAGTCCGCGTTGGTACGCGCTACCCGTGGCGCCCATGAGGTGATGACGGTTCTGAAAGGCAGCGGAAGTGGTCTTATCCACCTGCCGCACCTCGCACTTCCGCGCAAACACCCTCGTATTTAATCCGAAGCGCGACAACAAGAGGGCGCACACTTTTTCAGGCGCATGTTTAAAATAAGAAAGCGGTATACACAAGGCATTTTTTTGATCGCTCAACCCCGTGTTTTAAAATCTCCCTCTGCACCTCTTGTATTTCTTTCATAAGGAAAACATCACCCCCTGTCACAAAAAAAAGACCCACCCCTGGGAGATGGATCTTTTTAATGTCTCGGGTCGGTAGAATTAAGCGTTCACGGGCTGCATGGCCTTTTCAACACAACCCAGTATTTTTTCGCCAAGTGTTTTCATCTCTGCTTCTGTCCAGGTGCAGCGCACGCCGAACGAAATCAGCCGGCCAACAATGTCCTGGGTTTGCGGCAGGTTCAGATTGTTGTAGTCCTGGCTGCTGCCTGAGATCTGCACCGGCAGTTTGGAGACCGTTTGTAAATTCTTGAGGTGATCCCACTGGTTGATAAAATGGTACATATTGGTGAACCAGTAATTAAAACCGCCCACGCCTGCTTTGTTCAGTTCGGCCACTACGCGTTGCGCGGCAGCGGTATCAGGTAAAAACAAATTTAAAAAAGTAGCTGAATCTCCTTCCGGATCACCCGGCATCGAGAAACTGACAGCTTTGTTTTTCTTCAGAAGCGTTTGTAAAAACTGTTTGTTGTGCCTGTTCTTTTCGCGGATGCCCGGCACCTTGCGGGTCTGGGCCAGAGCTACAGCGGCGTGCAGTTCCGATATCCTGTAATTAAATCCAAGGTAAGGATGATTTTCCATGCCGCGGTTATTGCCAATGTGGTCGTGACCGTGATCGCTGTACACATCCGCCTTTTTATAGGTCTCTTCATCATTGCAAACCAGCACACCACCTTCTCCGGCAGTTGCAATTTTAAAAAAGTCGAACGAATAGCTGCCCGCCTTTCCGAACAGCCCCGTGTATTTTCCTTTGTAGGAAGAAGCGAAAGCCTGTCCTGCATCTTCAACAAGAATTAACTTGTGTTTGTTGATCACCGCCATAATTGCGTCCATGTGCGCGTTGCCGCCACACATGTGCACCAGGCATACCCCTTTGGTTTTAGGCGTGATGGCTTTTTCAATCCCTTCGGCGCTCAGGCAGAGTGTTTCATCGATCTCTGCAAAAATAGGCACTGCGCCGATAAACAGCACGGCTTCCACGCTGGCAATAAAAGTAAAAGGCGGAACGATCACTTCATCACCCGCTCCGATACCGCTGGCCGCGAGGGCGGTGGCAATGGCGGTAGACCCGCTGCTCATGGCATGGGCAAAAGGCGCCCCGGTTATCTTTTTAACCTCGTTTTCAAACTCGCGCGCTTTCCAGTGGTTGTTGCGTTGCGCATCGTGTCCGTAACGGAACAGAACCCCTGTTTCCATCACATCGTTTACTTCTTTGCGCTCTTCGGCGCCAAATAATTCTGTTCCTGGCATGGTATCAATTTAACGAATAAAGTTACGTTTTATTAGCGGAAAACGAAAACCCGCCGCTTCGGTTAATTGGGGAAATAAGTGAAAGCGCTGCCTGTTTCCAGCACGCCGAAGTTCACCGAAACCATGCGGTTGTTTTCGAAATAACAGTCGAGACCGGCCGTATCAAAGCTCAGGCGTTTTTCGCCCCAGGCGTGTGTTTCCGTATCACTCAAACCATGTCCGTTTTCTTTCAGCAGGGCCACCACTTCCTTTTCTTTGAGCGAAAAAATTCTGAGCCCGTAGAGTTCACAATCTTTGTTGTCGGTTTCCACGCTGCAGAACACGCCCTGGCGGTTATTGTCAAAAAAAAGCGAGAAGCCCTGATCCCAGTAATGGTAAACCGTGGAGCTGTTGCCCAACAGTTCATCGTTCAGTTGTTGAATCTCTTCCACCTCGCCGAAAAGCGCGATGGCATCATCCGCGCGGGCGCCAAAACGCAGGGAGCAGAAGCCTTCGAGAAGCAGTATTTCCGGATGTTGAGGCATACCCTGCTAAAATATAAAATGTAGCCGCCACACCGAAACATAAAATTCAGAATTTTTTAGGGAAAATATTTTGCAGGTGAATAAAAGACTACTATATTTGCAGCCCGATTTGAAAGATCACCCTCAAATCGGCCCGCACACGAAATGTTGTTTTTATAAAACAACGGTTCCTGCGATAAAAGCTGTAATTCCACAGAAGTGTGGATAAAAACGATTCCGTAGCTCAGCCGGTAGAGCATTACACTTTTAATGTAGGGGTCCTGGGTTCGAATCCCAGCGGGATCACTTAAAGCGCAAAATGTGCCAGCCGACAGGCTGGCATTTTTGTTTTGTGCCAAAGCGTCAAAAGCGCAGCTTTTGGAAGCGGAGGCATAAAACAAAAACATGGCCGCTGAAAGCGGCGATGCATTTTGCATTTTCAGGAGCGACATGCCCCAAGGGATCGCGAGCAAAGCGAGTAATCACAGCAATGATCATATAATCACCACACTAACCGCTGTTTCCAGATTGTTTGTTAGTCCACGTATGTTTCTTGAATAGTTGTCTTGACGCTGAGTATTTCTTCGTCCTTTAATTTGTCAAGAATCTTAACGATACGTTTTCTGTCTATACTTCTTATTTGGTCGAGAACTACCCAGCCTTTCGTTTTGTTGTGTTTAACAGGAACGCGTGTGGGATAGTTTTTAGAATTACTGGTCATTGGAGCAACCACAATGTTCTGCAAATAATTATTCATTTCGTCTGGAGAAATAATAACGCACAGACGAGTCTTCTTCATTTCACTTCCAACTGTCGGGTCAAGATTCACCAGGACAATTTGATATTGCGTTAATTCCATTCGTCAAAATTTTCGTCGTCGAAGAAGTCTGCCATTAATGATTTGTCATCGCCATTTTCATGCATTTTCTTAAAAGCTTTATCCCAACCCTTTCGTGGGGAAGTCTTCGGTTTTAGAATAATATAACCTTTTTCAAGAATCAATTCAATTGTGTCCTTGATATTATATTTTTCCAGAAGTGTTTTCGGCAAGCGAATACCTTTAGAATTCCCAATATTTATTATAGAAATGTCCATATAACAAAGTAATTACAAAGTTATTACAAAGCAGTTGGCCGTCCAAATGTTTTTTCGTCTTTTAACAAATGCCTTGACTCAAACATGGCCGCTGAAAGCGGCGATGCATTTTATATTTTCAGGAGCGACATGCCCTATGGGATGACGGGAGATCCTGGTAATCCCAGTCTCCCTGATCATCGGCTGAACCGGAATGCTACCCACACCAGTTGCAAACCATGTTTGATTTATCCGTGGCCCTTTGTATACTTACTTTAGGTTTCTTGCAACGTATCGTCCCTGGACCTGGATATTTTAAATTCAGAAAGTCGGTTTATACTTTCATTTCTATTTACCTTTGTTCAGTGGATAAATTGCTTTTTAATCTTCAGTGTCAAAATAAAATTTTAACATCGCTCATCAGGCAGCGCAAAGCATACATGAAACTAAGTCCTGAATCCAGGATGAAATATCGCAAAACGCTTGAGCAAATAAACGCTGAACTGGAGGAATGCAGCAAAAAACTAAAAAAGATGCACGAGGAATTGGTATTGTGTCTTATCAAAACATAAAAAAATCTCGCGCAGATCAGATTCACACAACATGTTCAGCACACAGCAAAAAAACAACCTGATCACATTTTTCCCCTGGGTGTTGTTCCTTGTGAATTTTGGAATCCGGATAATGTTCCTGACTTCCGAAGACATCGGTCTGGACGAGCCTTTCAGCATTTATCATGCGCAGTTTCCTGTAAGTGTCATCATCGACCATCTGAAGGGTTACAACAATCCTCCGCTTTACGAAATAATTCTTCATTACTGGACAAAAGTAATTGGCATAGACCCATTTTCGGTTCGTCTGCTGCCCATGATCTTTGCCTGTTTAGCGCCAATTGCCTTATTTTTCTTTGCAAAGAAAAACTTCTCCATATTCATTGCATTCTCCAGTAGTCTCCTGCTTACTTTCTCTTCCCTGATGATGTACTACGCGCACGACTGCAGAGTTTATTCACTTTTTACCTTGCTCACTGTGTTGTCAGTTCACTTTTTTATGGACGCTGTTGAGCGTAAACAGAATCGTCGACTTAAAACAGCTGCTTTTATCATCTTTTCCACTCTTTTGATCTACGCCCACTATTTTGGGTTTTTTGTCATCCTGTTGCAGGCGTTTTTCCTTTTGTGCTTTAAAAGAAAAAGCATGATAAAGTTCATCGGTTATTATTTTATTGTACTTATTTTATACCTGCCGCATCTATACCCTTTTCTATTGCGGATGGGCGACTCTGTTTCAAAAGGCACATGGATTGATCCTCCTACTGTTGAAAGTTTATACAATGCATTGTGGGCCTTCAGCAACTTCCCTTTCGTAACGGTCGCGTGTATCGTTCTACTCGTTGCAACCCTGATAAAAATAACGATCAGAAGAACCCTTCATCAGAACTATCCGCTCGTTGTATTCATCACCTTCTGGTTCCTGTTCGTTTATCTTGGAATGTTTGTCATCTCTTTTTGGGTGCCCATGTACATTCCCCGTTACCTGATATTTGGTTTGCCGGCTTACTATATTCTGTTGGGCCTGTGTCTGGAGTACCTCATTGTTAATTCCCTCTATCGCCATTTAACCATGTTGGCACTGATCATCTGTTTTATCACAACGCTCGATTATCATCCCGACAAAAAACAACCAATGGCAAAAGTTGTGGAAATAATAAAAAACCATAAGCGACCTGAAACCTCTGTACTGATCTACTCTCACGACGTCATGACAAATTTCTCTTATTATTATGACAGGAAAATTTTCAGCAGTATAGATGGCAAAAATGAATACAAAGTGTTAGATAGTTTACTTGCGGCGGATCGCGTATTTTCTTTTCAATCCCCTGAAGAACTGGAAAACAACAAACAAACACTCAGGGATGAAGTATTGTATTACGCAGCGGGTGAGCACAGAATAAACTCAACTTCACCTGTATACCAATGGCTTTCCAACAATCTACAATTAGAATGGAAGAAAAAAACAGGACCCAACTGGTACGTATTAAAATTTAAGTCGGCGAATTGAACTTTGGCTAAACTCAGCCATCGGGTTTTTTGAACTTTGAACCTCTTGAACTTTGAACCTCTTTGAACCCCCATCAACCGGGGCTTCGACAAGCTCAGCCGCCGGGTTTTCTGCACCTTGAACCTTTTGAACCTTGAACTTTTTAATCCTTGGACAATCAGATTTTTGATAATGATCTCTTAATAAGCGCTTAAAACTGAGCTGGTGTGCCGCACGTAAATTTGTGAGCGAGATGATGAAGCCAAACAGATTGTCGCCTTTATATTTTTACCCGGTACCGAAAATCGAACTGTTGTACAGGGAGAACAAATTTTCCATGATCATTATTTTTTCCTGGGTGCTGGCATTGATTTTTCTGTGTGCTGATTTATTTATCTGATTCGATCATGCTTTGGAAAACAGGAAAAATACAAGCAGCTAAATTAAGTGAAACAGAAGCGCAGGCCTGTTACCGGCTGATCAATGTTTTGCAGGCGTGTCGCCTCGACGTGATTCAGTGCAGCGAAAAACCGGCACAGGGTCCGCTGCTCACCACTTTATGGGATTTTTGCTGCGAAAGTTTTGCGGGTAATGATTTTCTCGGAGCGGCAAAGCTTGCCAACCATCCCATTCTCTTTTTGAACAGGTATCCCCGTTTGCTCGATCTCAGGCAGACGGTTGTGAACCAGCTGCCGCCTTTGGTAACACTTTGTCTGAAAAATTTTGATTCCGATGTATTTACAAAGACAGATCCTCCTAAAGAATTTTTTCTGCTCATTGGGAACATGCATGCCCTTCAGGATCAGCAATACGACTTTCTGATCGCCAACAAGGCACCCGCCTTTCAAAACTGGGAGAATTTAAAAGACCATGCAGCTAAACTCTACGGGGCGCTGCGGCAGTACATTTGAAACGCCTGCCTGTTTTACCACATCCAAAGCATAACAACAAAAAAACCAGGCCGTTCCTCGCACCTGGTCGTTTCTGTTTTATATAAGTGGAACTACGCATCAATGTTATTCACCGCTCCTATCTTCTGCGCACCTTACGGGGTGCGTCTTTCAGACCGGGATAAAAAGGCTGTCCCATGTTGTTCCTGCTACTTTGGGCCTGACTCCTGTCTTTTGCGAACCTTACGGGGTGCGTCTTTCAGAGTCATTTGCAAAGGTAAGAACCTGAGTTTTTTCAGCAGCACCCCTTCAACACATTGCTCTTATCTTTTGCGCACCTTACGGGGTGCGTCTTTGGGAGCATTTTGTATCGGTGATGTGGGTGATAACTGATCCTGAAGTGAAGTTACAGAGCTTTTCCGCTGACCAAATAAGTATTGGATAAAACAGGTTAAAAATCAGTTAAACCGGCTTGATGAGTAGTTTAAGAGCAGGTGATTGAGGCGAATCAAAAGATCATCCGCTGTCCTTGTTCAGACAGAGGCCTTCAGAACCCTATTCCGCATTATGTCACGCCGGGGCGGCAGATGGCATAAGTTATTCAAAGTCAAGGGGAACAAGTTTTAGTTTTGTTGAAAAATACCATGCAATTCAAAAATTCTTTCCTGATTCCTGCCTGGCTGAAGATGGTCTGGCTGCTGTTGTTGCTTCTTGTGGGAGGCAGTGAGCTTAACGCGCAGTGGAGTGCGCGCAGCAGTTTACCCGGTGTTCCGCGCTCGCGGTCTGCAGCCTTTACCCTGGCTAATAAAATTTACATTGTTGGCGGAATGGATGTTTCCGTTAACGCGCTCAGCAACTTCCGGGAATATGGTCTCTTACATGAATACCAAGAACAACACACTGTCAAAAAGCTGATCGTCGAATAAAAAAGGCTGGTCCGGTTGAACCCGCCGGACCGGTTTTATTGTTTCGCGATACAATTTGTTAACTTTAAATCCGACAAATCCGCGCTTACTTCTTGAAAAGGTTTTTTTATACCGGTCTGCTGTTTATTCTGTTTTCTGGATTCTTTGCCCAGGAACATGATCTTCGTTTTGACCGGTACAATGCTATACTTCGGATCAAGGACGATAGCACCCGTTGCGCACGCCTGATCACCTATGCTGGGGAACTCCGCGACAGTCTTCATGATTATAATCTGGCCCAGCTTATTTTTTCGAGGGCCGAAGCCATTGTTTCCAAAAATCATTTTCCTTTTCTGGATTACCGGGTTACCGAGGGACGCGCTTATTGTGCCTTTCTTCAGGGAGAATTTGAGAAGGCCGATCAATGGTATGTAAAAGCGCTTCAATCGCCGGTGCTTGAAGGAAAAGACATGGCGAGGGCTGACCTTCTTAACCGGGCGGGCGCTAATTTACAGAACATTGGTGTGTTTAAACGGGCGCTTCAGTATTATGATCAGTCGCTGGAGATTTACACAAAGAGAAATGATGAACAGGGTAAAACCACCATCTACATTAACATGGCCAACGTTTTTGTGGCAATGGGGGATGCCAAACGGGCTGACGAACTTTATACATCGGCGGCACAGATCTTTCTGAAAAATAATCTCAGGGACAATTACGCAACGGTACTGGGCAACCAGGCCGTGGCCAAGCTGAGCCTCGGTGACCCTCTGGAAGCCAAACGTCTTATCCTGCGATCGTATCAATATGTTTCAAAAAAACCAAAGAATATTGATCAGCCTGTTGTACTGAGATTTAATACCGGACTGATGTATGCCGAAAATGCGCAATGGGACAGCAGTTTTTTTTACCTGGAGGAAGGCCTGCAACTGGCCGATTCGTTAGGCCTGATGGAGCAGTTTGCAGGTACCTACAATTACAACGCCGGTTGGGTTTTCGAAAAAAAGGGAGACATCACCAGGGCCATCAGTTATTATAAAAAGGCGCTTGATCAGCGCGCAGGCATTTATAATTACAAAAGCATTCTGGATTACATTGCCAACCTTTACCATGCCAACAAACAGCCAGACAGCGCTTTTTATTATAAATCGCTCAACTTAAAAATAACCGACAGCATTTATACCAGCGAACTTAAAGAGAACGCGCAGTTTGCAGACAGGCGCATGGAGCTGCTGGAAAAGGATTACCAGACCCAGATGGCCATTGCGCGACAGGAACAGGAGGTAGAAATTCTGAAGAACCGGAACATGCTGCTGGTTGCGCTGGTTGTATTGCTGCTGATCACAGGACTTTCTCTTTTCTTTTTTTATCAGCAGAGTCAGCTGCGAAAGAAAAAGGAACAACTCCAGGGAGAACTGGATTTTCTGCGTGCACAGCTCAATCCACATTTTCTATTTAATTCCATCAACAATATTTATGTGTTGTTGGACGAGGACCGGGAAAAAGCTTCTGCTGTCCTGCTTAAGTTTTCAGACCTTCTCCGTTACCAGTTGTACGAATGCAATGTGCCATTTATTCCGCTGAGCAAAGAGTTGAGGTACCTGCAGAATTACCTGGCCTTTGAAACACTCCGCTATGCAGAGAAAATCAGAACAGAGGCCGCGTTCCCCGAGGACGTTGCGCCTGACCTTTTGATAGCCCCACTGATACTTCAGCCTTTCATAGAAAATGCCTTTAAACACACCCAGCGCAAACGTCAGCAGCCAGGCAGCATTAACATCAGTCTTGTTATTGACGGTTTAAACATGCACCTGCGCGTGGTGAACACCCGGCAAAAAAATGAGAACTCAACCTTACCCGGGGGCGTGGGTCTTGATAACGTGAAAAAAAGACTCAACATCATTTATCCCGGCAAACACAAACTAACGCTCGATGCGGGCGAAGACCTATTTACTGTTGACCTTCAACTTACCTTAAACAAATGATCAATTGCATAATTATAGAAGACGAACCACTCGCGCAGAACGGACTGGTTAACATGATCAAATCGCACGAAGGACTGAACCTTGTTGCGGTTTTCGATGAAGTAGGCGAGTACCTTGAATTCAGGGAAGAAGAAAAAGAAACCCGGGTAGACCTCATGTTTCTTGATGTGGAATTACCGGGCATTAACGGCATCAGTTTCCTGCGCACCATGGCGCCGGATTTCCCGGTAGTGCTCACTACGGCGTATAACGAGTTTGCCATTGAAGGGTACGAGCTCAACATTCTTGATTATCTTTTAAAACCCATTGCCAGGGACCGTTTTGCGAAGACCATCCAGAAGGCCGAAGATTATTTCAGTTTCAGGAAAGAAAAAAATGATGGAAAGACGGGTTCTTTTTTTATCAGGTCGGACAAGTCGCTGGAAAACATTTTATTCAGTGAACTGGTGATGGTGGAAGCCATGCGTAACTATGTGATTTATCAATGCGATAACAGAAGACTGATCAGTTACAATTCATTAAAAAATGCTGAGAAGGAACTTGACGAAGACCAGTTTGTGAAGGTGCAGAAGTCGTTCATCGTTAACAAAAATAAAATACAGAAGATAGAAAAGGGTACAGTTCACATCCACAACAAAAAAATCTCCATCAGCCGTGAGAACCGTTCGGAGATCATCAGGAAACTGACGGAGAAATGAATATCTTTAAAAGACCTGTTTGCTTTATTTCCAGCTTTTCTTTTTGTTTTGACCTCTCTTTTGTTTCAAGGTAAAGTTTATCTTATCAAATTAAATTATTTCTCTGTTTTGACCGGCCATCCTTAATGATTTGGTGAGAATGGGCTAATGCCTGCAGCGCATGTGCGCGATAGATTTGTGTTCTAAACCAACAACACAAATGAAAAACACATTTACCAGTTAAATGATGATGTTTGCGGCCTGCGGCACAATGAGCGCCCAGGTGAGCCTTACCGGCCCCAACTCATCACAATCAGTTGTTGAACACCACAGGACAAGTGGTGTATTCAAACGCCCATTATACAAGTGAAACCGGGATCCCTGTACACGAACTGGCGCGCGGTTTGTACCTGCTGCGTGTTGCGGGCAGTCCGGTGACGCATCAAATTATCCTGAAGTAAATTTCAAACCCCTTCTCCGTAACCTGCATGTAACACACATGCAGGTTTTTTTAATTTACTGATAATGCAGAGGTCATGCAGCGATGAAGTGGCCGGCGCATATTTGTAAAACGATTTTAATGAAGACCTTTTACAAGACCATTGTTTTATCTGACCTTCACTTAGGAACGCGCGCCAGCAAAGCCAAAGAGGTGCTTCATTTTCTGAAACAACACAAATGTGAGACACTGATCCTGAACGGTGATATTATTGACGGCTGGGCCCTTAAAAAGGGTGGACAATGGAAAAAACAACACAGCAATTTTTTTAAACACCTTCTTAATCTTACCGCAAAGAACAAATGTGAGATCATTTACATCCGCGGCAATCACGACGATTTCCTGGAAGAGATGATGCCTTTCAGGCTGGGCAATTTTTCCATCCGCAAATATTACATCCACTATGGCGTTCAGAAAAAATATTTTGTAACACACGGTGACATTTTCGACAATATCACCACCCGTTTAAAATGGATCGCGAAACTGGGCGACACCGGTTATACTTTTCTGCTCTGGCTGAACCGGCATTACAATACTTACCGCGAAAAAAGAGGACTTCCTTATTACAGTCTGTCTCAGGCGGTGAAACTAAAGGTAAAATCGGCGGTGTCCTTTATTTCCGACTATGAAAATGAACTTGTTAAAGTGGCTAAAGCAAGGCGCTGTCACGGCGTGATTTGCGGGCATATTCACCAGCCGGCCATTAAAACCTTACAGGGCATTGACTACCTGAATTCAGGCGACTGGGTAGAAAGCCTCACTGCATTAACCGAAGACCGTGAAGGAAACTGGCACATTGTGTATTACCAGAAGTGGCTGCTTGAACAAAACATTCAGAAAAACAGCGCGCCTGATCAGGCCGTTGAAAGCTTACGTTATTAAAATCAAAAAACCATTATGCCTAAAAAATTTCTTTTGTGTGTTCAGGGTGAAGGACGCGGTCACATGACCCAGGCGCTGAGCATGTATGAACTGCTGGTGGAGCAGGGCAACACGGTATGCGCTGTGATATTGGGATCTTCCGGCGCGCGCGATGTTCCGGCGTTTTTTTTTGAAAAGATCCAGTGTCCTGTTATTCAGCTGCAGAGTCCGAATTTTGTGGCCGATAAAAAAAACAAAAGCATCAGTCTGAGCCGGTCTGTGCTGCACAACCTGAGAAAGATCAAAACCTTCAGAAAAAGTCTGAAGGCCATTGACGCTGTGATGAAAGAACATCAGCCCGACACGGTGATCAATTTTTTTGACCTGCTCATTGGTTTGTATTATCGATTGTATCGGCCGGCCAGCAAGATGATCTGCATTGCGCACCAATACATTTACCTGCACAGTGATTTTGAATTTCCTGACGGCCACTGGCTCGACCGTGTGCTGATCAGGGCCTATACCCGTCAAACCGCCTATGGTTCGTCGCTTAACCTTGCGCTCTCGTTTTACAGGATCTACACACACGAAGACGCTGTGACCGTGGTGCCGCCGCTGCTGAGGAAAGAGATCTTCGCGCTCGCGCCTACCCGTGGCGATTTTTATCTCGTGTATCTTGTGAACAGCGGCTACTTTGAAGAACTGCTGCAGTGGCACCGTAAAAATCCAACGGTGCCCGTACATTGTTTTACTGATCAGCCCGAGAAGATAAAAGCAGCTTATGTGTTTGATCAGGACATGTTGCAGGTGCATGCGATCAACGATCAGCTTTTTCTTGAACTGATGAGTCAGGCCAAAGGGCTTGCCAGTACAGCGGGATTTGAGAGTGTGTGTGAGGCCATGTATCTTGGCAAACCTGTGTTGATGGTGCCTATTGAAGGACATTACGAGCAGTTCTGTAACTCGCGCGACGCTTACAAAGCAGGGGCCGGTGTATTTTCTGACCGGTTTGACCTGAGTAAACTTTCACATTATTCAGATGCCCATAGTGATAATAACTGGTTCAGGAATTGGGTAGCCAATGGCCGCGACCGTATTTACAGTGAAATCATCCATGTTTCCAATGCCTAGAAAACTTTTGTTTATCGTGAACCCCAACGCCGGCAAAAAGATAGCCGCCGAGATCCTCCAGATCATCAGGAAAGAACTGCCGCGCAATATTTATTACCAGGTAGTGACCTGGGAAGACAAAGATCATTTTGAAGAGATCGCCGGTCAGCTGCTTAACGATGACTATACCGACGCGATTGCCGTTGGCGGAGACGGCACCGTGAACGCTGTTGCAAGAACGATATTAGGCAGCAACATCCGGCTCGGCATTGTGCCCGTTGGTTCGGGTAATGGGCTGGCCCGTTCGCTGCAGCTCTCCATGGACATCCGTGAAGTGATCAGGCAGATAGTGGCCTGTCGCTGCATGGCGATAGATTATGGCACCGTGAACGGTCAGGCGTTTTTCTGCACAGCCGGCCTCGGCTTTGATGCGCACATAGGGCAGCTGTTTGCCAGTTCAAGCGAAAGAGGACTCAAGACCTATGTTAAGATCACCCTCAGAGAATTGTTGCGTTACCGCGCGGGCAAATATCTGATCAACATCAATGGCCTGGTTTTAAAACGAAAAGCTTTTTTAATTACAGTTGCCAATGCAGGTCAGTATGGCAATGATTTTTATATAGCGCCCCTTGCCGACCTGCAGGATGGTTTGTTTCATGTGGTGATTTTTATAAAGTTTCCTTTTTTATGCACTGCCGGACCTTCTGATCAGATTTCTCACACGCAAGGCGCATCTGAGCAGGTTTATTGAAACCATCTCAACCGACCGGCTTGAAATTATCCGTGAAAAAAGAGGCAGCATCCATTTTGATGGTGAACCGGGAAGCGCGGGCAGAGAAGTGGTTTTCGAAATCAAAAAAGCGGCATTACAGGTGATTGTGGGCGACGGGTTTAAATTGCCCCTGGAAAAAAACAGGCGGGGGATGCAAGGGTTCAAAGTTCAAAAGGTTCAAAGTTGAAAGGGGGTTCAAAGTTCAAAAGGTTCAAAGTTCAAAAGGTTCAAAGTTGAAAGGGGGTTCAAAGTTCAAAAGGTTC
>CAZFCR010000007.1:0-3042 GCA_964517305.1 uncultured Akkermansia sp. | reverse complement strand
AAAGTTCAAGAGGATCAAGGTTCAAAAAAGTTCAAGTTTCAAAAAGGGTTCAAGGTTTAAGAGGTTCAAAGTTCAAGAGGATCAAGGTTCAAAGAACGAGTTGGCTGAACTGGTCGAAGCCCGGGTTGATGGGGTTCGAAGTTCGATGAGTTTAAAGGTTCAAAATTGTTCAAAGTTCAAAAAATGAGGTGGTTGAGCTGGTCGAAGCCAAAGTTTAAGAGGTTCAAAGTTCAAAAAGTTCAAGAGGTTCAAAAAGGGTTCAAAGTTCAAGGCTTAAAAAAGTTCAAGTGTTCGCATATTTAACATTCGGGTTTAAAAAGCCGTCGACAGATTTTTATGTTTTGTCGGAACCTGAATTTGGTTTTGTGTGTTTTATTTTAAGGCTGGTCTAAATTTTATCAGGGGGCCGTAAATTTTTCGCCATGGGCATTTTTATTATTTACTTTCGTTTCATACTTGAGCCCAAAAGTATTGATACCGGTTTTTATCAGTCTGCTGATAAAAAAAGGCTTCGCTCAGGACCTCGAAACAACAGTGTCTGAAGCGAAGAAAACCCTGAAGGAAGACCCGTTTTCTGTGAATGGTTCCCTGGGTTTGAACTCGGTATTTTACAAAGCGAAGGGCATTTTGCCGCGCCGCGATCCTTTCTACTGGGTGCTTAATGCCCAACTTCAATTTACCTTATTTAATAAAGTTTCTGTTCCGTTTACCGCGGTGGTGACGCAGCAGGATAAAAATTTTTCACATGGTCTTGACCGGTTCAGTCAGCCGTTTAACCAGTTCGGCTTAAGTCCGAAATACCGCTGGCTGACTGTTCACGCGGGTTTTCGTTCGCTTGTTTTTTCTGAATACAGTTTGTCGGGCGCGCTGTTCCTGGGTGGGGGAGTGGAGATTCAACCAAAAAACAGTTTGTGGAGCGGTACCGCGTTTTACGGGCGTTTTGTGAAGGCCGTGCCAAGCGGGGGCGTGGATGGCATTGTGGTGAGTTTGCCGGCCTATGCGCGCTGGGGCGGGGGCTCGAAGATAAGAGTGGGCACCGACGCGCACTGGGGCGAGTTCAGTTTTTTGAAGATCAAAGATGATGCGCGTTCCATACCCTACGACACGGTTTACGATATGGCACCGCAGGAGAACGAGGTGCTGACAGCGGCGAGTCGGCACCGTGTAACCCCCTGGCTCAGCGCCGGTGCTGAAATTTCGCTGAGCATGTTCACTAAAAATCTGTATTCGGAGAGTATGCGATTTGAGGGATTTAATTATGTGAACCAGATCTACCCGGTTAAAACATCTACACAATTTAATAAAGCTGTTGTTGGTGAACTTGATTTTCATGCCGGCAAATACAAACTGGGGTTAAAATACAAAAGAATAGATCCTGACTACCGCAGCCTTGGTGCCATCTTCCTCACCAATGATGTGGAAGAGATATCCGTGAACAGCCATCTTGGTCTGGCAAAAGGGAAGGTCACGCTTAGTACTGCTGCAGGTGTTCAGCAGAACAACCTCGACAGAGTTCAAGCACTAACGGCAAGGCGTTTGATTGTTTCGCTGGATGTTTCCTACAACATCACACCACAACTCAACGTGAGTTCAGCTTACTCGAACTTCAGCTCGAATTCTTTGCCTGTGCGCGATGTTTTTAATGACACCATTCGGTTTGTGCAACTCACGCAGAATGGCAGTTTTAATACATCTTATACGTTTGGAAAAAAGAATATAAAACATCACCTGATTCAATCTGTTACCTACCAGGAGTCAGCAGGCAGCGATCAGGCAACTTCTCAGTTTATGAATGCAAGCCTCGCGTACCAGGCTGCGATTGAGTCTGCGGGAATTAATCTGGGACTTGCTTTTCAGTTCAACAGTACTGACAACGGTGGTCTCGGGATCAATGAGGGATTCGGACCGCAGGCCCAGGCCGGAAAAACTTTTTTACGGAACAAGATCAGGCTCAACCTGAGTTACGGTTATCAGGACGTTTTCGTAAATGCGATCCACATCAGTAAGAATACAAGCGCGGGTTTGAACATGAGTTATAAGCCCGACAAACATCAGCAGTTTCGCGTTGACTGCACGGTGATAGAAAAGACCTCTGATGTGACCGGTGTTCAGGAGTTTACCGAATGGCGTGGAAACATGGCCTATGCCTACCATTTTGGATTAAAACGCAAAACAAAAAAGCAAGCGGAAAAATGAAAACATTTTATCTGATAATATTGATGGTGATTGCGCGAATCTGTTCTTCGCAGGATTTGCTGGTGGCGCGGGTGGATCCTGAGCGAGCCGGTACGGTCAACCTGAAATGGTATCTGCAGCCGCTGGTTGGTCCGGGAGGATATGTTATTTACAGGCAACAGAAGGGTGAAGACAAATGGGCAAGACTCAATGCGGTGCCTATAAAGTTTGGTGATTACAAGGCGGGCAAGAACGAACTGGTGCAAGACAAGGAATTGTCGAAGTATTTAACGATGGCTGCTTCGCCTGGCAATATCAAAGATCTTGTTTTGCTGGCAACGGTTCTGAAGTCGTTTACGAGTGAGCCTTTTGCAAAACATCTTGGAATTGTTTTTAATGATAGCACGGTGATACAAGGGAAAACATACGTCTACCGGCTGATGCGAACGAACGATGGAAGAGAGGAGGAAGTAAGCAGCACAACAATTTTTATTGAAGAATATTCGCCCATCCTTCCGCCCCGGGAAATTGCACTGAAAGAAAAAAGAAATTCTGTCACGTTTAAATGGAGACCGGAACCGATGCGTTATTTTGGTGTCAATATTTACCGGAAAACATCGGATACCGGAGAATTCAGGAAGCTGACACCGCAACCGATTTTGTTTTCAAAAGCTGCGGGGATGAAAGACAGTCTGCAAAACAACGATATAAGTTTTGAAGACCGGAACCTTACCAGCAAAATAAAATACATGTATTATCTGGAGGCACTTGATTTTTTTGGAAGTCCTTCTTTGCGCTCGGAATTTTACGAAATAAAATTAAAGGATCGTCAGGCGCCCGCTGCTCCGGGCGGATTGATGTCAAGCG
>CAZFCR010000006.1:4051-22282 GCA_964517305.1 uncultured Akkermansia sp. | reverse complement strand
CAAAACTCAGCACCAGCATAAAAACCATGTTATACAGGATTTTTGCGATAATAAACTGCCTGGGATCGTAATAGAGATAATTAAAAAGCGCCTGGCCGCCGGTTTCTTTGAGGAAACTTTTGCCACTGATGGTAACCGAAGTAAAAAGTGTAATCACCCAGAAGAGCGCGTTCCATGTAGGTTTATCAAGTTTTGCCTTAAAACAGAGCGCGCTCACAAACACAGTTCCAACCACATATACGAGCACGCCGCCAATGGTTGATTTTTGCCTGAATTCGAGCAGAAATTCTTTTTTGATGAGCGAAATCAGGCCGGGTCTCATTTGCCGTAAACACTAAGATCTTTCCCGATGTCCTTCCTGTAATATTTTTTATCGTAAACGATAGTCTCCGCTGTTTTAAAACTGCGCGATACGGCTTCTTCAATGGTTTGGCCGTAAGAAGTGACCGCGAAAACACGACCGCCATTGGTAAGCACAGTGTCATCCTGAGCGCGTGTGCCTGAATGGAACACAAGACTCTCGCTTTTTGAATCAAGACCTGTTACCGCCTTGCCTTTTTCGAAATCACCGGGATAGCCCCCGCTCACAAGTACCACTGTTGCGGCGGTATCAGACAGGGTTTCAAACTGCTGTTTATCCAGTTCCTGGCGGGCCACACCCTGTAGAAGTTCGAGTAGATCTGATTTGATGCGCGGAATAACGACTTCCGTTTCCGGGTCGCCCATGCGGCAGTTGTATTCAATAACATAAGGTTCTCCGCCGCAGTTCATGAGCCCGATAAAAATAAAACCGCGGTAATCAATATTTTCTGAACGGAGACCATTGATGGTGGGTTTCACCACCCGTTCTTCCACTTTTTTAATGAATTCGGCGTTGGCAAAAGGCACAGGACTGATGGCACCCATGCCACCTGTATTTAACCCGGTATCTCCCTCACCAATTCTTTTATAATCTTTTGCAGCGGGCAGAATTTTATATGATTTACCGTCTGTGAGCACAAATACAGACAATTCAATGCCGTCAAGAAACTCTTCAATCACCACTTTGGCGCTGGCCTGGCCGAATTTACCATCCATGAGCATGCTTTTGAGTTCGGTTCTGGCCTCATCGATGTTGTCAATGATCAACACCCCTTTTCCGGCCGCGAGACCATCCGCCTTTAATACAAACGGAGGTTTTAAACTTTCTAGAAATACATAACCCTCCTCAAGGTTGTCTTTTGTAAACGTGGCGTAACGCGCTGTGGGCACACCGTGTTTTTGCATGAACTGTTTACTGAAGTCCTTGCTTCCTTCCAGTCTGGCACCATCCATTTTAGGACCTATTACCGGAATATCCTTTAATACTTCATCGGCCAGAAAAAAATCATGAATGCCTTTTACAAGCGGGTCTTCAGGGCCAACCAGTACCAGATCAATGTCTTTTTCCCATACCAGGTTTTTGATCGCTTCAAAATCACTGACGCCGATGTTAACGTTGGTGCCACAATGCGCGGTACCAGCATTACCCGGTGCGATGAAAAGATTCTGCAGATGTTTGCTTTGCGCGATCTTCCATGCAAAAGCATGTTCGCGACCACCCGATCCTAAAATTAATACGTTCATACTTTGCAAAAATAGGGGAAAGCAACGAGGCATCAAAACGCTGCGGGCTTCTCAGCGTTTGTGTTTGCGGAAACGAAACGCGCGGTTGCCGCGGATACGTTCTTTGTTGCGGATTTTTTTCTGTCTCTCCTGGGTAGCTGCGTTTTCAGCGCGACCCTTGCTCCTGGTCCATTTAAAAAGAAAACGGTTCTCGCGCTGGTGACTTCGGGCCGATCCTGAACTTTTGTACTGCCAGGCGGGTTTGTCTTTTTTGAACAAACGTGCAAAACGACCGCGACGGCCGCTGTTGCCCCGGGCAAACTCATCGGCATTGCCTTTGCTTTTAACCCCGGATGAGCGTTTACGCTTTACACTGCCTTCCCGTTTTCTTCCGCCGCTTTGAGCATGCAGATCCACTGAGAAAGCCGTAAACACAGATAAAAATAATATCAGGAATATTTTTTTCAAATTCAGCAAACAAAATACAAAAATCCCGCCACCGTGCAATAATGAACAATCAAATGGAAGCTGATGATTTGCCGCACAAAGGTAAGAATTAAAAAACACATGTTTGCGTGGGTGTAAGTTCCAACAGTCAAATGCTTAAAATTTAGCATTGTTTAAAAAAAGTAAACGGTAATAAAAACTAACTTTAAACGTTAATATACCTTGAGGTACACGCTGTTAATACTGCTTTTTGTAGTGTCCAAACTTTTTGCACAGGTTGGAGCACCTAACCTGCGCTGCCTCGAACTATTACCAAACGGTGATGTAAAATTAACATGGCTTCCTCCGGCCGACCCCGGCAATACATTCACCACTTACGAAATCTACACCTCCATTTCAGCGGGCGGTCCCTTCAGTCTTATTACCGGCAGTCTGGGGCCTGTTGGCACCAACACTTTTGTACACACCGTTATTACCGGCACCGCGCAAAGCAGGTATTATTACATCCGTTCGGTTTTTAACGGCGGCGCAGATTTTTCGCCGCATTCCGATACACTGAGAAGCATCATCCTAAACATTGTTCCTGCCCAGGTGGGCTTAAAGCTTGAATACAACAGCCCGCACACCCCACTCCTGAACGGAAGCAGCAAAAACTTCACCATCACCAAAGAATACCCTGTTGGCAGCATCAACAATCTGGCAATCATTCCTGGTCTCAGTTTCACCGACACCATTGACGTTTGCAGTGCGCCCATCAGTTACCAGGTTAAGATTGCCGACAACACCGGAGGCTGCATTTCCCGTTCCAATGTCATCTCAGGGGTGTATGACGATGTAAAAGCGCCCGACAGCACCCGCGTAGATTCTATCAGCGTGCTTCCCAACGGCAACACGGTACTGGCCTGGAGCGTTCACCGCGAAGAAGATGTCAGCGAATACAACATCATTGAGCGCGACGGGTTGGTGAACAAATACATTGCCTCGGTACCTTTGCGGAGCAGCACTTCTTTCACCTATAATAATACACTTGCTAACGGACAGCCGGTGATGCTTTTTGTTTCGGCATACGACAGTTGCGGCAACCAGGGCAATTTTGACGAAAGGCCAACCACCATGCATCTGCAAACCCAGTACGATCATTGTGCGTATCAGACCTCACTCAGCTGGAATGCATACCAGGCGATGAAAAAAGGCATTCTCGAATACAGGATCTATTATTCAGTCAATGGCGGCACCTTTGTGCGTCTGGGCGCCACACAGGGAACAACTTACCTGCACAGCGGTGTGGATGCCGGGGCCAGCGTCTGTTATTTTATCCGTGTTGTCAATAAAGATCAGAGCATCACCGCATCTTCCAACCAGGTGTGTTTTCTCGCCGACCAGGCCAACATCCCTTCATTTTTGTATCTGAAAACTGCCACTGTAAAAGACGTTTCGGCTATTACGGTAAAACTGAAGGTCGACAATTCGGTGGGGTTCAATGCCATTGACCTGTTCAGATCCACCGACGGCATCAACTTCTCTCCTGCCGGCAGTATAACCGGTGATGGCTCGGCCGACTACGAATACACTGACAATGATGTTGAACCTTCGCAGCGTTCGTATTTTTACCGGGCCGCTTTCAGAGACAGTTGCGGCAACAGCCGTGCGGGCAGCAATACAGTTCAGACCATTCTTTTACAGGTAAAAACGGAAAGTGAAAATATTTTCGTCAACCACCTGCAGTGGTCGCCCTACGCCGGATTTGCCGGCAATGTGGCCGGCTACAACATTTTTCGTCTGGTGAACGACGATCCGGGAGCAGGACCGATTGCTGTAACCGGACCCAATGGTGACAGTTATATTGATAACGTTGAAGACGCCGCGCCGGCAGGATCAAAGATCGATTATATGGTTCAGGCAGTAGAAGGCATCGGTAATCCCTATGATGTAATGGAAAAAAGCAATTCCAACACCGTACCCGTTTACATAGAAGGCAGACTTTTTATTCCCAACGCCTTTTCACCAACAGGCAGTAACAACACCTGGAAGCCGGTTACTCATTTTGTGGATAAAACGGACTACAAGGTGCGGGTGTTTAACAGGTGGGGACAACTGGTGTTTGAAGCGGGCGATAATGAAAAAGCCTGGGACGGCGCCGGATGGCCCGCCGGCGTGTATGTTTACCTTGTTAACTACAAAAATGCCAGAGGCGAATACCTTGAACAAAAAGGAAGCATTACCCTGCTGAGATAGTTGTACTAAAAACCAAAAGTTTAAAACTCCCGGCGCCGCCGGTCAGCTGTAAACAAACAAGCCATAATTTCGCCCCATGCCAATACGGTTTTTATTTATTCTGTTGCTGATCAGTCAGGCGCTGTGCGCGCAGAAAAAACCTGTAGCCAAACCCACGCGTATCCTGTTTGTTTTTGATGCCAGCAAAAGTATGAACTCCAAACACGGCAACCTCAGCCGCATGGATGGCGCGAAAGATCTGTTTTTCAGGTTCATCGATAGTCTTTCGAGGGATAAAACCATGCAGTTTGCGCTGCGCATGTATGGTCACACCGTAAAATATCCGCCCGGCGATTGCCGCGACAGCAAGCTGGTAGTGCCCTTCTCGGCGGGAAATAAAGAACTGATCAAACAAAAAGTACGTGAAGCCCGGCCAACCGGCATCACACCCATTGAGCACTCCCTCACTGAAGCCGCCAACGATTTTAACGACAATAAAACCAACAACATTGTGATCCTGATCACCGACGGCATCGAAGAGTGTGGCGGTGATCCCTGTAAATCACGGCAAAAACTGATGACCAAAGGCATCATCTTTAAACCCTTTATTATTGGCATCGGGTTAAGCCCCGAACAAATTAAAACCTTTGAATGTGTGGGCACTTTCCTTGACTACGATACTGACGAAGTTTTTACCACCATCACAGAGATCATTAAAAAACAAAAACTCAGCAAAACGACCGTACAGGTTAATTTGCTCGATTCAAAACAGCAGGCAAAAGAAACCAATGTCAACATGACCTTTATTGATCTGAACAACGATGCTTATAAATACAATTACATCCATACCCTTAATATGCGGGATCTTCCGGACACCATGTATCTCGATGATTATCCTCCCTATAAGGTGATTGCCCATACTATTCCTCCGGTGGAAAGCGCGGAAGTGAAAATACTACCCGGCAAACACAACACCATTACAATGGATGCCCCCCAGGGATTTTTACATGTAAAAAGAAACTCAGGCGCGTATAATTTTAATGAAAAGGTGAAGTGTGTGGTTCGTCAGAAAAACACGATGAACACACTGAATGTGCAACCCATGAACAGCACCGAAAAATACATCACCGGTGATTATGAACTAGAAATTTTAACGCTGCCAAGGATCCTGGTTTCAGGTGCAAAAATTGAACAATCCAAAACCTATACCGTTAACATCGCCAATGCCGGGGTGCTTCAGTTAAAGTGCCTCGAACCAGGTGACGGATGTGTGCTCGTTCAGCGTCCCGATCAGCTGGAATGGGTGTGTAATTTAGGCACACAGAGTCAGCAGACCTTTTACCTGCAGCCGGGCAATTATGTTGTTACCTGGAGGGCCCGCAGTCTTAAAGGCAGCATTTATACCGTTGAAAAAAAATTCACGATTGTTTCCGACATGCAGACCACGGTAGAACTCTACAAATAACCTACGGCCATGAATTAAATTTTAGGCTAACCTAAATTATGAGTTAGACCGGCAGAAAATGATTTTAATTTTGTGCCATGGATGTTTCTTTAACCGAGGAGAATTACCTGAAGGCTATTTTTTCGATCAACCTGCTTAACGGCGATGAGGGGGTCAGTACCAATGAACTCTCGGAACACCTCCACAACAAGGCCGGTTCGGTAACCGACATGCTGAAACGTTTGTCGGAGAAAAAACTTGTAAACTACGAAAAATACAAGGCGGTACACCTGACGGCAAAAGGCAGAAAACTGGCCCTCAACATTGTCAGAAAACACAGACTCTGGGAGGTGTTCCTGACAGAGAAACTAAAATTTGGCTGGGACGAAGTCCATGAGATAGCCGAACAGCTTGAACACATCAAAAGCGAAGAACTGGTGCGCCGGCTCGATACTTTTCTCGGTCACCCCGAATTTGACCCTCACGGCGATCCGATCCCCAACGACAAAGGAGAATTGCGTGAAGTGAAAGCCAGGCCCCTGAACCGGGTTAAGACCAGCGGTACTTTTATATTTACGGGCGTTGCAGAACACTCACAGGTTTTTTTACGGCACCTCACGTCCATCGGACTCAGGATCGGCGACCGCATCAGGGTTGAAGAATTAAATACATACGACCGTTCGGTTAAAATAAAAATCGGCAAACAGGAAAGCCGTTACATCAGTGAAAAAGTTAGTGCAAACATTTTAGTTGAATTAAAAAAATGAGCAAATCACTTGAAGAAGTTAACTCATCAGTTAACACCAGCAATGGCAGCGGATTCCGGAGATTACTGGCATTTTTTGGTCCCGCCTACATGATCAGTGTGGGCTACATGGACCCCGGCAACTGGGCTACCGACATCGCGGGCGGAAGCAAATTCGGTTACAGCCTTTTATGGGTGCTGGTAATGAGCAACATCATTGCTTTATTGCTCCAGAGTCACTGCGTGCGCCTTGGAGTTGTTACAGGAAAAGACCTGGCCCAGGCTTCGCGCGAAAGTTATCCGCCCTTTATTAATTTTTTCCTTTACATCCTCGCCGAGATCGCCATCGCTGCCTGCGACCTGGCAGAAGTGATAGGAATGGCCATCGGGATCCATCTTCTTTTTCCTGATGTCAGCATTCTTACAGGCGTGTGCATTACCGTTCTTGACAGTTTCCTGCTTCTGTTCCTGCTTAACAAAGGCATCCGCAAACTCGAGGCATTTATCATCAGTCTGGTTGCGCTCATCGGCCTGTCGTTTTTAATGGAACTGATCATCGCCAAACCCGAACTCCGCGACATCGCAGGCGGCTTAAAACCATTCATCGCCAATGACGAAGCGCTTTACATTGCCATCGGCATCATTGGTGCCACCGTGATGCCGCATAATCTTTACCTGCACAGTTCCCTGGTTCAGACGCGTTCATTTAAACGTACACCTGTTGAAATCAAAAAAGCCATCCGGTTCAACACAGTGGACAGCGCCATCGCGCTTAATCTGGCCCTGTTTGTGAACGCCGCCATTCTTATCCTTGCGGCCAGTACATTTTATAAAAACGGCAAACACGATGTTGCAGAAATACAGGACGCGCACCAGTTACTGGCACCCATGCTTGGCAGCACACTGGCACCCATTCTTTTTGCAGTGGCGTTGATTGCCGCGGGTCAGAGTTCAACCATCACCGGCACACTGGCCGGTCAGGTGGTGATGGAGGGTTACCTCAATCTTCGTCTGCAGCCATGGATCAGGCGCCTGCTCACCAGGATGATCGCAATTATTCCCGCATTTCTTACCATCTGGCTCATGGGCGATGAAGCCACGGGAAAACTTCTGATCCTGAGCCAGGTGATCCTGAGTCTCCAGCTGGGATTCGCTATTATTCCACTCATTCATTTTGTGAGCGATAAACGTAAGATGGGCGCATTTAAAATACCGATGTGGCAAAAAATCCCGTCGTGGATTGCCACCCTTACCATTATTTCCCTGAACGGAAAAGTAGTTTATAATGAGATCTCCGACCTCATCGTGAACAGCGAACACCCTATCCTCATCAGTTTTACGCTTGTTCCCATTACAGTTTTTTGTTTCCTGATGTTGCTTTATATTCTGATACTGCCTCTGATTAAAAAAGACAAAGGCCACCAGGAAAAAGGGTTTCACGGACAATTGCGTGAACTCAGAATTGATCCGGGAACCGAACTTAGCCGCATTGCAGTAACCGTTGATTTTGGCAAAAGTGATAACAAAGCCATCAGCAAAGCCATTCAGCTTGGCGGAAAATCAGCCACGCTCGTGCTCATCCATGTACTCGAAAGCACAGGGGCTGTTGTTTATGGCGAGGAGGTATCAGATCAGGAACGCGACGAAGATTATAAGAAACTGATCACTTATCAGGAACAGTTAAAATCAAATGGTGTTGTTGCAGAGGTTGAACTGGGTTTTGGCAATCCCAAGCAGGCCATACCTCAGCTGGTAGAAAAAAACAAATGTGATTTACTGGTGATGGGAACACATGGCCACAAAACCTTTAAAGACCTTATTCTTGGCACCACCATTGAAAGTGTGCGCCACAACATTAAAATTCCTCTGGTGCTGGTGTAATCAGAAAATTTCACTGATCAGTTCGTCGGCATTACTGTCATTGTCGAAATGTTTGACCATTTCGCTGCGTTCCTGGATCAGCGCGGAAGTAAATGGTTTTTTCATGTATTGCAAAATCGCTTTGCGGTAGTCATTCGCCTCATCTGCAATAATCAAACCGGCATTCGCATTCACTCTGGCACCCGCTATCATTTGCGGATT
Source organism: uncultured Akkermansia sp. (assembly GCA_964517305.1). Lineage (GTDB taxonomy): Bacteria > Bacteroidota > Bacteroidia > B-17B0 > Aurantibacillaceae > Aurantibacillus. The sequence goes on along the minus strand of CAZFCR010000006.1, from coordinate 13,766 downwards.
ACACACCACAAATCTTCCGCCAAAAAGTACGTTCAGTAATTTCAGTTTAAGCCCCGTAGCCTGCGGCGTATATAGCACATGCACCTGCGCGCCTGCGATGAGTCTGTTCATTTCCTCTTGCGAAGGACTTTCAATCAGTGAAATGTGTTTGTGAGCTGCAATCTCATCACGGAGAAACGAAGGCGGATTTAAGCCGGCGATGATCACGGGCGTATCCACTTGCGGAAATACATGTTTTAAAAGCCACATACAGGCCTCGTAATTTTCAGATACTGCAAGATTGCCATGAAACAAGGCGTAGGCGCCGGTGCCCGCCTCTACCGTTACAATGCCTGCGGCATGAAAACTGGGCAGGTAAACAGATCTGACCGCAGGATATTTTTTCTGAAAATAAAGTGTGTCGCGCTGATTTACAGCGAGAATGAGATCCGCAAAACGAATGGTTCTTTCAAATAGCTTCAGTTTAAAAGCCTCAAGCAAAAGATATATTTTTTTGAGTGGATTTTTTTCACTGCGTGATAATCCCGCGTAATAATCGTGTTCGATGTTACTGTGACGGTATATCTTTTTCCTGTTCGCGAAGGCTGGATCTTTTATCAGGAAACACGTGTGAAGCACTTCAAAAAGAATGGCTGCACTGTCTTTAAGCAGGTTTTCACGCAGACTCTCCGAAATGCGGGACTTCACAGTGTAAGGCAATAAGGAAAAATGCTGCTGCAGGCCGGTTTGCCTCTGATAATAATAAACTTTTTCACACAGCGATTCGAGCTCGGGTGACACTGCACGGCCATACTGAAAACAATGCAGGTGGATCTGAATACCCTTTCTGTGAAGGGCCATTATTTTATAATACACATCGATGACCCCGCCGTAATTGGCCGGAAAAGGAACATCGAAAGAAATAATATGCAGCCTTTTACTCAAACATCCAAAGATGCTGATTTTTTATTCGAAATAAAAACCATTCGCGTTGATGCCCGCCTTAAAATGCGTCAGTTCTTTTCCCTGCTGATCATAAATATAAATACTTGAAGCCTGGAGGTAATCCAGTGCGTCAGAAACGTAAACATGATAATCGCGCGAACTGACTCCAAGTCCGTAAAAATTACGATGTCCCTGTGCGACAAATGCGCTGCCTGGCAACGCCCCGGCGTTAACCGGTAGTCTGAACACCCCTGCGTTAAGATAATACAAAGTGTCGAGCCCCCTGTTCATGCACAATGAGCCGGGCGATTGTCCTGCGGGGACTTCAAAAGACGTTTCAATCGCGTTTGTTACCGGATCTATCCTCAGCAATTGGGCTTTATCTGAACTTCCGCCTTCGCCGGAAACAAGCAGCCAAACTTTATCAAAACGATCGGTAACGATGTTACCCGCACCTTTTCCAACTTCGATGCTATCGGTAATTTTATCATCAATTGAATTGATCACATACAAAAAAGGTCGCTTCATGTTAGTGACAAAAACCTTGTGGTAGATCTTCACCATCTTCTCCGTCCAGCCTGCGCAGGGGATCACCGCCTCACGTTGTCCCGAATTGAGATCAAGCACCGAAATGGCATTGGCGTTGTAGTCGCTCACATAAGCTTTTCTGTTGGAAACCGGCAAAAGATACCGTGGTGAAGAAAAACCGTGGTATTCGTTGAGTTTCCTGAACTCGTTGTCGCATACCACGATCTTTCCTGAATTGTTCACCACAATATGATACTGACCATTCACCATCGTGATGCTCTGAGCCACATCGCCCAAAGCCGAGTTGTTGCGGCTCCCGTAATAGTCGGCAACCACCTGCGCCGAGGCAGGGTCATACAATGACACGGAGGCATTGTTGCCGTAAAAATTGCCTTCGTTCACCACATAAACCCGTGCGCCGGGAGCAAGCTGCACGTCTGACTTTGCAGCAACAGGCGGCTTATCCTTTACGCAGGAAAAAGCGAACAAAACACTCACAAAGGTTAACAGCCGTAACATCATTAGTTTTTAATAAAACGTTTTACCTGCATGCCGTTTTCGTATCTTAACTCAACAGCATACACACCAGGAGCAAGATGGGCGGTCGGCATTTCGAACACACCTGCGTTCGCATTTAAAACTTCCGTTGTTTTGCCACTCATGTCTTTCACAGTGATCATCACATCGCCGCTTAAAGCCCTGAGATCAAGCTGAAGAGAGGTGGCGCAGGGGTTTGGAAACAGAGTAACAACAGGTGTGGTAAAGGCATCGGCCAGTCCAACTGTTGAAGGATAACTGTACGCAACGTTGTCAACACCAAAAAAGCCGGGCGTGTTAATGTAACCGTTACTCATATCGCTTGATCGCAAAAAGAACAAAAGACTGTCTACACGGCCAATGGCTGAAGTATTGACCTGCTGCCATGCGTCCACAACATAATCATTGCTTCCCCTGTAATCCGCGAGAAAAAATTCTACGCTGTCGTTTTTTACAGCGCCGTTCAGATAACCTTTGATCACCAATTTAAAATAATCGGGATAAGCACCCTGAGCAATCGTTGTGCCCGAGCCTGTTCCGGTAGTATCGCCAAATTTACGGCTGAAGTTATCGCCTTTTAAAATTACCTTGTAAGCAAAGGTGGAATTCGTGACAAAAATACTGTTCACTGTAGTCTGAGGCGAAGAAAACTTTATCACTGAGTTCGATTGCGCCATGGCATAAACGTCGGATCCCCCCGCGCCTTTGTGTGCTCTTACACCATAAAGGTTATTATAGTCCGGCGTAATGGTATCGTATTTGTTGGTATAAGAAAAACCTCCCTGCCAGTAACCGCCGCTCCAGCTGTGGTTAAAAATGGCGTTACCATCCTGAAAAGGCGCGCTCACAGTACTCGTGTAAAACGAATTCGGACTCAGGCTGAAGTTTTCAAAGGTGGCCAGCGACTGAACCTGTGCTGACATACTGCAGGCAAAAAGCATTGTAAAAAAAGTAATTGTTTTTTTCATGGTTGTATTTTATTTGTTTTTGATTTTATTTTTTTTGTGATCACACTGATTCCCAATTCGAAATGGCGGAGCGGCATAGGCCTCGCCGTCATCACAGTGTAAGAGCGGTTAAAAACATTGTTACAGGCCGCGTACAAAACAAAATGCATGCGTGTGCTCTCAAAGGCCTGATTAAATCGCAATGAGCTGAGGTGATAAGGCTCAAGCCACTGTGAATTGTCGCTTGTCACAAACCGGTAACCATTATACTGTGCAAGCCACACAACACTGCTATGCCTGTACACCACCCTGAAACTGCCATTGGCAGCGTAACGCGGCGTATAGATCAGCTGACGGCCTTGGCTTGCGTTGTTGTACTGATGCGTTTCGCTGACGGTTGAAAGCACGTAAGACGTGAGCGCGGAAAAACCGATCTCACCTTTTTTAAACCGGTACGCGTACTGCCAGTTGGTTTCCGTGCCGCGACTCCACACTTTCTGAAGATTGTGCGGAGAGGGATTGCCGTTCTCTCCGGGCACCCAAAGGATCCAGTTATTGATGCCACGCGTGAACATCGCGCCCGTCAAAGAAACCACGTGCCGTCCCAGAGATCTTTTGAAAGCGACAAACCCTTCGGCGGTATATCCCTGCTCAGGGCTCAGTTGTGGATTACCACCCGGCAACCAGTACAACTCATTGAGTGTGGGCTGACGGTAAACCTTTGCGCCGTTGAGTCCAATGGTGAGCCCGCGGCTTATCCTGTATTCAGCCGACCAGTTGCCCGTAACAGGCAGACGCGAGGGACTGAAATACTCGGCGCGTAAACTTATTGTTGACACCAGGCGCCCCCCGGCGAGTACAAATTTATTTCCGAGGAATAAGGAGATCCGATTCAAACCCTGACGCCCCGAATAACTGTCGCTTACAGCCTCCGTATTCAGCACACTCAAACCCAAAAGGGCTTCGTGCTGATTTCCCCAACGGTAAAAATTCTCATTCTCGACCATCAGACTCCTGGTAAGATTGTTTGAGCTGATCCCGGCCAGGCTATCGCTGTACCTGATACGGTCGAAAAAGGCGCCGGCCCTTGTTACACTGCGGAGGCGTTTCGCATAAACATGCCATTGCGCGTTGAACCGCGCAGCCGCATCTCTCTGATCGCTTTTGTTTGTAGTGTTCTGATTCAGCGAAGGCAATTCCCTTTGACTGTTGCTTAACCACGCATTCAGATCCAGCACTGAGTTTTTGCCAGTTTTTAATCTCAACTCCTGCACCCATCCCCTGGCATTGTAGGAGGCGTTCCTTTGTTTTCTGATAATGTCTGAACCCGGGTTTTTAAATTCAAAATCATTCTCTGAATCATTCGCATACAAACGGGTTGAAACCGCCAGTTTATCTTTGCTGAAAACCACAACAGCAGAACCGTTCTTTGTACCAAAACTGCCGCCACCCGCATTTACCCGCGCTGAAAAACCTTTTGAAAACAATGTTTTGTTGTTAAGGTGAATGCTGCCACCAACTGCTCCACTTCCCCAGAGCGCGGAGGAACCGCCGTATTCGAGGCTGATGTCATCAAAAAGCATAGCCGGCAAAAGAGAAAGATCAGTCTGACCGAGCATGGTATTCTGCAGGTTAAATCCGTTCCAGAGCACTGCGGTTTGTTCGGCGCTGCCACCGCGAAACGTTGAGCTGGAGATGCCTCCGGGACCATAAGTTTTAATGTGAACAGGTGTGTTGTAAGACAAAACATCGGAAATGTTGCTGAACCTGAATTGCGCCAGACTCAGTGAATCGATGGTTTGTATTTTTTTTCCCTGCGCCGCAAAATCGTATCGGGAGACACTTATCTCCACGTTCTTCAGCTGCACGGTATCCTGCGCAAAGAAATTAAAACCCAGACACTGGGAAATAAAAAAGCAGGCACTACGCCAGATGCGTTTATTAAATAAAACCGCCAACAAAATGTATAAAAAAATTTAAGCGTTCTTTGTTCCACTTCCCGGAAACGCTGAACTAATTGTGTTGGCAGGTCTTCTGACTTCTCCTCTCCCCTGCGCCTTCCCGTTGTTTAAACAACAGTGGCAAAGATTGCGGGGCACTTTTAAGGATTCACAGCAACGGGCACTGTCAGCGAATTTCACGCTGTTCCCTTTTCATTTTCATTTCTGAAAAACCAATACGGTGACAAATATAGCAAGAATTTTGTTTGAACGGTTAAATGACGCTGTTGAAACCGAGATGAACACATTCCAGGGTTTGCAAACAGTTTATAAATCAGATGTAAAGAGCTGAGTAAATATTTTTTCGGTAACTCTAAAATAATTTTCTTTGCCGGGAATTATGAATCAACAACAGGAACTCATCCACTATCTTCTGCAATTTATCTCCGAAAAACGCAAACAGCGGTTTGATGAGGTGATTGCTGAACGTACCGGTCACATCCGCATTGTGCTCGAAAACATGTACCAGGCACACAACGCAAGCGCTGTGATACGCAGTTGTGATTGTTTCGGCATTCAGCACGTTCATTTTATTGAAAACCGCAATCACCTGCGCATCAGCGACGACGTGGCAATGGGCAGCAGTAACTGGCTGAGTATTCACCGGCACCGTGATACTGAAAACAATACGCGGAGTGCTCTGCGCGAATTAAAAGAACAGGGTTTCAGAATTGTAGCCACCACACCTCACAAAAATGATTATACCATCGACACATTGCCGGTAGATAAAAAAATCGCGCTGGTTTTCGGAACAGAAATAGAAGGCATTTCAAGAGATGTTTACGATGAGGCTGATGATTTTGTAAAAATTCCCATGTACGGTTTTACCGAAAGTCTGAATGTGAGTGTGTGCGCGGCGCTTTGTATGTATGAACTGACCAAAAGGATCAGGCAAGAGGTGAACGGACATCACCTCGGGGAGGAAGAAAAAACCGCGGTGTATCTCGAGTGGCTGAAAACCAGCGTTGACCACAGCGAAGGCCTGATCAAAAATTTCTTAAACAAGAAAAAGATCTGAAGCAATGCCGTCAGCAATCAATCGGCCTTCTGCATTCAGGCTGTATATGCCCTTGTTTTCCGAAACCAGATGAAAAAAAGGTTTGATGTTTTCTAAAAAATAATCGCCTGCTTTGTCTCCGAACAATTGCCTGATCTCATTCACATCACATCCCCATACCGTTCTTAACCGCGTGAGCACGTATTCGTTGTACCTGTCGTTCACGCTTAGCTCTTCTACTTCACTGAAAGATGTTCCTTCGCTGATGGCTCGGATGTAAACAGGATTGTTTTTTACATTCCATTGTCGTGACACACCATTAAACGAATGAGCAGAAGGGCCCAGTCCGAGGTAGGTTTTCTGAAGCCAGTAATTGCTGTTGTGTTTCGCAAAAAAACCTGGTTGTCCGAAATTAGACACTTCATAATGAATAAAACCTGCCTCGCCGAAAACCTGCGCCATGGTCATGAACTGCCGGCTGCTTAACTCTTCGTTCACCGCCGGTTCTTTGCCCCGCTGATGCAACAAGCCCAGCACCGTTTTGTTTTCGATGGTAAGATTATAAGCCGAGACATGCTTCGTTTTTAGATCCACTGCTTTTTCGAGCGTATTGATCCAGGAAGATTCTGTCTGAAATTTGCTGCCGTAGATCAGATCAATGGTGAGGTTATCCAAACCGGCATCCTGCGCCATTTTTACAGAGTCGGAAGATTGCCGGGCATTGTGTGCACGGTTCATCCATTTTAATTCAGCGTCGTTAAAACTTTGCAGACCAATACTCAGACGGTTGATCCCCATGCTTTTCCAGGATCTGATTTTCTGAGGGTTTATGTCATCAGGATTGGCCTCGAGTGTGATCTCAGCATTTGAGGCAATGCTGAACTGGCTATTTAGCGCGTTCATCATCCGGGCCAGCAGAAGATCCGGCAGGAGACTGGGAGTGCCTCCGCCAAAATAAATGCTTTCTATGATCTCGTTTCCCGTATAAACCTTTCGCAGAAAAATCTCAGAAACAATGGCAGAGCATAACGCTTCCATGTCGTTGAGCCGGGTGCTAAAATGAAAATCACAATAGGTGCAGGCCTGTCTGCAAAATGGGATATGTATATAAATGCCTGCCAATAAAAAACAAAAATACTGAGAATATTACAAAGGCGCTTCGCCGCGCCAATTAAGGCGTTCAGACATCCTGTGACTTGTGATTTGAAAAAAACCCAAAATGAGCATTTTTTTTACGAAATTTAAAAATAATCGTTATTTTAGCAGCCGACTAAACTTTATTTAAAGTATGAAAAACATCACCAAGCTTACTTTAGCCGCCATTGCGGTTTTAATTCTCTCAGTATCAGGCTTCTCTCAAAAAGCACTTAAAAAAGCCGATGCCGCGTTTGATGCTCGTCAGTATTTTAATGCTGTGAACTTATATAAACAAGCCTATTCCGCTGTTCCTAAAGATAAGCGTGGTCTGGTGCTCTACAGATCTGGTCTTGCCAGTCAGAAGATCAACGACTATAAAGGCGCTGAGTCGTACTTTCAAAAGTCGATTGCTGCCAATTTTGACAATCCGGATGTGTACCTGCACCTTGCAGAGGTTTTAAAAAACCAGGAAAAGTACGCTGAAGCCATTGTTGAATACAATAACTACAAAGCAAAGGGCGGAAACGCTAAAAAGGCTGATCTTGGTGTGAAGTCTTGCCAGTTGGCCCAGCAATGGATCGACAACCCAATGCGTTTTAAAGTTGAGAACATTGCGCTCATCAATTCAAAAGAAAGAGATTACGCCCCATGTTTCAGCGATAAAAAATACAAAACAATTGTAATTACCTCTAACCGTCCTGGTAGCCTTGGTAGCCAGGATTTGAACACCGGAGAAGCAAAAGCTGACGTTTACGAAGCAAAACTCGACAAAAACGGGAAATGGTCAACCCCGGTTTTATTACCTCCTGCAGTTTCAACCCCGGTTAATGAAGGAAGAGCCTGGGTAAGCAAAAAAGGTGATCTGATCTTTTTTACCCGTTGTCCTGAAGAAAAAAACAAAGAAAACAAATGTGGTATCTACATGGCAAAAAAACAGGGTAGTACCTGGGGCCCGGCGGCCTTATTGCCTTTCAGCGTAGACACTGCTACTTTTGCACACCCTACCCTTTCAACTGATAACAAAACCCTTTATTTCGCTGCCAAATTAAGCGGCGGTTACGGCGGTCTGGATATCTGGAGCTGTACTTTTGACCAGAAAAAGAACATCTGGGGTCAGCCGAAAAATCTTGGTCCACAGGTTAACACCGAAGGTCATGAAGTATACCCTTCAGTGTCTGACGATGGCAAACGTCTTTATTTCTCATCTGATTACCATCCGGGATTAGGTGGTCTGGATATTTTCTACACTGAAATCAGCCCTGACGGCAAATTCAACAAACCGGTTGAAAACCTGAAATACCCTTTGAACTCGTCTTATGATGATTTCGGAATTGTTTGGGAGGGAAAAAAGAACCGTGGTTATTTTACTTCTAACCGCGAGGGCGGAAGAGGTGATGATGATATCTGGAGCTTTAGCCTGCCTCCACTCACGTTCAGCGTTTGCGGAATAGTGATCGACTGCGGTGATCCTAACAACGGCAAAGGAAAAGGTGAGCCTGTTGAAAATGTAAAAGTAAAAATGATCAGCAGCCTTGGTGATGTTACAGAAGTAAACACCGGAAAAAATGGCCAGTATTGCTTTAAATTAAAAGAGAACGCTACTTACACGGTCTCTACGGAGCCCGGCAAAACCTCAAAATCAAACACCCATGCTAAAGACGGTTTCCTTGCAAACAAAGATGTTCGTGTGGTTACTACCGTTGGCGAAGTTAAGTCAAAAGATTTTGTAGCTGATTTCTGTGTGTTACCGGTTGTTCCGGCACTCCGTTTACCTGAGATCCAGTACGCGGTAGGCAGCGCAGAGTTGTTACCACAATCAAAAGATTCGTTAAACTACCTGTACAACATTCTTTCAGACAACCCTTCTATCGTGGTTGAACTGAACGCCCACACCGACAGCCGTGGCGATAAAAAGAAGAACCAGGAACTTTCACAGGCACGCGCGCAGTCATGTGTTGACTACCTCGTTAAAGAAAAAGGCATTAATGCCAAACGTCTCGTGGCACGCGGTTTTGGAGCAGATAAATTATTGATTCCTGATTCAGAGATCAAAAAAGCCAAAACAAAAGAAGAGCAGGAAGCCATGCACCAGAAAAACAGGAGAACAGAATTTAAAGTACTCAACTTTGATTTCGTTGATCCTAATGCTCCAAAAACTCCGGTAAAACCGAAGAAGAGCGGTGATGATGAAGAGGAAGAAGAAGAGGAAGAATAGTATTCATAATATCTTAAAAGAAAGGCTGCAGATCTCTGCGGCCTTTTTTATTTTAGCATCATCGCGTGAAAAACTTTGTTGTATATAAATCCAGCGCCGGCAGCGGTAAAACATTTACACTCGTAAAAGAATACCTGCGTTTGTCGCTTGGTGACGAAAAAAAACTGGCCTCTGCCTACCGGCGCATTTTGGCCATTACCTTTACCAACAAAGCGGCCGCAGAAATGAAAGCAAGGGTGATTCAGGCGCTCAGCCAGATCAGCGCCTCGCCCGAACTGCCGCAAATTGGTGAGATCCTGTGTGAAGAACTGAACATCAGCGCGGCTGAACTACGTAAACGAGCAGATTTTGTCCTTCGTCACATCCTTCACCATTATTCCGATTTCTCCATTGGCACCATCGACAGCTTTACACACAAAATTGTAAAAAC